>JAWOBE010000051.1:0-48453 GCA_046498185.1 Desulfatiglandaceae bacterium
CTCCCGCCGTGGCCATCGACCGAAAAGCTCCTGTGCGCACCTCGCGATCCACGGTTGGCACGATGACCGGGCTCACCGATTATTTTAAACTTCTCTATGCAAGGCTGGGCGTCCTTCATTGCCGCCGATGCGGCAAACCGGTGCGGCCGGACACCACCGAAAGTGCCTGGAAACGGATTGAACAAACCCCGGAAGGGGCCGAAATGATCATAACATTCCGTTACGAAACCAACGGAACGCCGGTTGATAAGGTACGCGCGACCCTGGGTGCCCTTGGCTTCACGCGGCTGTGGAAAAACGGGCGCCTTCAAAGTATAGAAGACTGGTCAGACGAACCTTTAATCGTGGTTTCCGACCGGCTGCGATTTTCACACGCGCTTCGAAGCCGCGTGATCGATTCCCTGGAACAGGCTTTCAGCTACGGTAACGGCCGCGCTGAAATCCGGATACCGCCCGACAGGGTCATTCCTGTCTCCACCAGGATGGAATGCCCTGACTGTAATCTTTCCTATCGCGAACCTCCTGAGGGGCTCTTTTCGTTCAACAGTCCCATCGGCGCCTGCGAAACCTGCCGGGGTTTCGGCCGGTTGATCGACGTGGATATGGATCTGGTTCTTCCGGACAGCAGCGTTTCAATACGGGATGGAGCCGTTAAACCCTGGGGGGATGGCACCGGAAAAATCTGGAGAGAATACAGGGAGTTGATCAAATTCTGCCTCCACTCAGGCATACCCGTCGACATCCCTTTCGAACATCTTTCCGAATCACAGCAGCAGGCGGTAATCGAAGGCACACCGGATTATTACGGGGTCAGGGGCTTTTTCGAGTGGCTTGAAACGAAGACATATAAGATGCATGTAAGGGTATTCCTTTCACGTTACCGTTCCTACCGAATCTGTGAATCCTGCAGAGGCACCCGTTTCAAGGAGGAGGCTCTTCTATACAGGGTGGGCGGTCTCACGATAGCGGAACTCTATGCGCTTAATGTTGACGGCGCTGCGGAATTTTTACATAAACTGAACGTACCCGAAGGTGACCACGCTGCCGCCCTCGTGCTCGAACAGGCGGCCGGCAGAGTGGATTTTTTAAAGGGCGTAGGGCTCGGTTATCTTACTCTGGACAGGCAATCGCGCACGCTTTCCGGCGGAGAAGTGCAGCGTGTGGCGCTCGCCTCCGCACTGGGTTCTTCCCTGGTGGACACGCTTTATGTACTGGATGAACCAAGCATAGGACTCCATCCGGCGGACAACAACAGGCTGGCAGGTATTCTGAAAGGGCTCAGGAATCAAGGCAATACCGTTCTTGTCGTCGAGCACGATCCGGAAATAATCAGACAGTCCGATCACATGATAGACATGGGTCCCGGAGCAGGGGAAAACGGCGGACGCATCATGTATGCCGGTCCGACGTCAAAAGCCGGAAACTCCCTCACCGGTGCTTACCTTAAAGGCAAAAAATATATTCCGGTTCCCGATTTCCGCAGGCTGCCGGACAAAGACCGGATGCTGAGAGTCATCGGAGCCAGGGAGCACAACCTGAATGACTTGAATGTCGATGTGCCTCTGGGGTTGTTTGTGTGCCTTACGGGGGTCAGCGGTTCCGGAAAATCCACTTTGGCCGAAGAAATAATATACCGGTCCGTCGCCCGGGCTGCCGGAAACGCCGTAACGAAGCCCGGCGCCCATGACCGGATGGAAGGTGTGGAACTCCTTTCCGGTGCCGTTCTGGTGGATCAGCGTCCGATCGGCCGGACCCCCCGTGGAAATATCCTGACCTACACGAAAGCTATGGATCCGGTCAGGAAACTGCTGGCCGGCACAGAATTAGCAAAAAATCGCGGTTTGAAGGCCACCCATTTTTCGTTCAACACTCCGGAGGGCAGATGCCCGGCCTGTGCAGGCGAGGGCTTCGAAAAAATTGAAATGCAATTTCTCTCCGATGTCTACGTTACGTGCCCACGTTGCAACGGCACTCGTTTCCAGCCGGAGGTTCTGGAAGTCAAGTACCGGGGAGAAAATATCCATGGAATCCTTTCTATGACAGTGGATCATGCGATGGATTTTTTCAGAGACACACCTGCGGTGACGCGGCTGCTTCAGCCTCTTGCACAGGCAGGTCTCGGGTACATGAGTCTCGGTCAGCCCATCCATACCCTTTCCGGGGGGGAAGCACAGCGTCTCAAGCTGAGCCGCCATGCGTCCGGCACCGGCGGAGGGAGCCTGTTTATATTCGATGAACCCACCACAGGGCTACATCTTGACGACCTGCCACCGCTTCTCGATTCTTTTCAGCGACTGGTGGAGGACGGAAACACGGTGCTTGTGATTGAGCACCATATGGACGTGGTCAAATGCGCCGACTGGGTGATCGACCTGGGACCGGAAGGAGGCGAACGCGGTGGACGGATCGTCGCAACGGGCACACCGGAAGATATTTGCCTGGTCCCGGAGTCCCACACGGGCACATTTCTCAAAGCCGCCCTTGGATCCAACCGTAAAAGGCACCCTTCAAAGAAAAAACCAGCCCTCGGTTCTGTTATTCACCGAAGCGGGATAGAAATCCGCGGCGCCAGGGAACACAACCTTCAGAACCTGGATGTCACGATACCGCGAAACAAGCTGGTGGTTTTCACCGGTGTCAGCGGATCCGGCAAGTCCTCGTTGGCGTTCGACATCGTCTTCGCCGAAGGGCAGCGGCGATACCTTGAAACCCTGGCTCCTTATGTAAGGCAATATGTACAGATAATGGAACGTCCGGATGTGGATATCGTTTCCGGCATCCCGGCGACTGTAGCGATCGAGCAGCGCATCAGTCACTCGGGCAGGAGATCCACAGTCGCCACGTTGACCGAAATATATCACTTCATGCGCCTGCTGTTCAGTAAAGTCGGGATACCGCACTGTCCCGAATGCGGCCTGGCGATGGAAATATACGATGAAACAGCAATCGCTGACAGGATAAAGTCACTGTACGCCAATCAAGACGCCTTGATTCTGGCGCCTGTCGTAACCGGCCGCAAGGGCTTCCATGCCGAAATACTGGCCAAAGCGATTACTGCTGGTTTTTCCGATGCCCGGATAGACGGTCGGCTGCAGCCACTGGTCGAGGGCATGGCTCTCAGTCGGTACCATGACCACACCATCGAACTGGTGGCAGGCCGCCTGCCGTCTGAAAACGTTGAAAAAATCATCGCCCGCGCCCTGGCCCATTCAAACGGTGTGTTCATTGTGGCGGAGCCTGGTTGTGAAGACAAAGTCTTCAGCACCAAGGGAACCTGCCCCGACTGCGGCCGTGGTTTCCCGGCCATGGATCCGCGCCTTTTCTCCTTCAACAGCCCTCACGGCGCCTGCCTCCGCTGCGAAGGCATCGGAACTCTTGGAAACGAAAAAAACGTTGCCCGGGAGGAATGCCCCGACTGCGGCGGCAGCCGCCTGAAGCCCGAAGCACTGTCTGTTAAAATCGCAGGCATGAATATCTACGATATGGTGCGGCAACCGGCGGAAAGCCTCTGCGACATTTTGTCCGGCCTTCACTTCACAGCCAGGGACGAAGCCGTGGCCGTTCCCCTGATCGCTGAAATCCTGGTTCGATTGTCGCTGGTAAACCGGCTCGGTCTTGGATACCTGGAACTCGCCCGGAGCGGCGACACGCTTTCAGGCGGTGAAGCCCAGAGGGTGAGGCTCGCCGCCCAGCTCGGGTCGAACCTTACGGGCGCCTGCTACATCCTTGACGAACCCACTATCGGCTTGCATCCCAGGGACAATTCCGTTCTTCTCGATTCGTTAAAGGAACTCCGGGATCGAGGCAATACGGTCCTGGTCGTCGAGCATGACGAGGAAACCATGCTTGCAGCCGACCACCTGATCGATCTTGGGCCTGCGGCCGGAGGAAACGGAGGCCGCCTGATTGCGCGGGGAACAATTGAAGATTTGAAAAAGAATCCCATGTCGGTCACTGGCGCTTCCGTCGGCAAAGGGCGGATAACGAGCCGACTGCGTCCATGGCGGGAAAGGCCGGCTCTGACGGTACGCGGCGCCCGAGCCAACAACCTTAAAAACCTCGATGCGGCAATCCCCCTCGACACATTCGTCTGCATCACCGGTGTAAGCGGCTCCGGCAAATCCACCCTTCTGAAAGATACAATTTACCGAGCACTGAAACAGACGCCTGCAGACGGGGATCGGCCGACCTCTTGGGACACCATAGAGGGATGCGAAAAATTACAGCGGATACTGGAGGTGGACCACAGCCCCATCGGAAGAACTCCCCGCTCGATTCCGGCTTCGTATGTGGGCTTTCTGGGGGATATCCGAAAGCTTTTCGCCGGCACCCCGGAAGCGCGCCGGCGGGGTTACACAGCCGGGCGATTTTCCTTCAACGTCAAAGGCGGCCGTTGTGAAGCCTGTAAGGGCCACGGGAACCTGAAGGTGGAAATGAGTTTTCTGCCCGATGTCTATGTGCGCTGCGAAGTATGCGGCGGTGGGCGCTTCGACGAGGAAACTCTCGCTGTCACGTACAAAGGAAAAAACATCTCCGAAGTCCTGGACATGACATTCAAAGAAGCGGCCGAGTTCTTTTCCGCTGTGCCGCGGATTAAACGCGCCGTTAGCTTCGTATGCGATATCGGGCTGGGTTATCTGCGCCTGGGTCAGCCGAGCCCCACTCTTTCGGGCGGCGAAGCTCAACGAATAAAGCTCGCCCAGGAACTCGCGGGCGCCTCCGGAGGAGGAACCTTCTTCGTGCTGGACGAACCCAGCACAGGACTTCATATCGCGGATGTACACAAACTCATCGAGGTTCTTCAGAGCCTGGTTGATAAAGGTAACACCGTCGCGGTCATAGAGCACAACCTGGACCTAATCGCAGCCGCGGATTACATCCTGGACCTGGGCCCGGAAGGTGGCGACCGCGGAGGAAGCATTGTCGCGGCCGGTTCCCCGATGGATTTGCTGGCCTTCCCCAATGGCTCGCACACGGCCGAGTTTTTGAAGCAGTACCTGAATCGGAGATCTCACGATCAGGATTGACGGCGTTTTAAAAAGTCAAAACAACCCTGTCCCTCGGGGTCGGCGTCGGTAAGGCGGGGATGGTAATTTTTCCGAGGCCATCAGGTTTTATCCTCTCGGATTCTTTCTATCAGCGCCGTGGTTGAAAAGCCCTCCTCGAACGGTATGCTTTTGACCAATCCCCCTCCGGCCCTGACCACATCGGCTCCAACGATGTCTTCTTCCTTCCAGTCACCACCCTTCACCAGTACATCCGGGAGCAGTGCTTCGATTGCACGAAGCGGGGTTTCCTCGTCAAAGATGACCACGGAATCCACGTTTTCAAGGGCCGCAAGCAATTCGGCGCGTACGTACTCGGGCTGCACGGGGCGTGACGGGCCTTTGATCCTTCGGACCGACCGGTCGCTGTTCACCGCCACCAACAGATGATCCCCCATTTCCCTCGCCGCGGCCAGATAACGCACGTGACCCGGGTGAAGCAAGTCGAAGCAGCCGTTCGTAAAAACAAGCTTTAAGCCGCTCCTTTCAAGCTGCTCCCTAAGCCCACGGGCTTCCTCCAGAGCTTTGATCTTGCTCAAATGTCCGGCTGTCAAACCCTCTTCTCCTTGTCTTGAGAAAGGCTTATCGGATTAATAATAGATTTCTGACAATTTGCAGTTAATGCCTAAACCGCAGCGGGTCTCGCCAATCCAACGCCGGTGCGGGCAAAAACCAGGCACAGGACAGCATCGGCGCCGGCTTTCTTGAGAACGACCGCGCACTCATGAAGCGTGCTTCCGGTGGTAGCCACATCGTCCACAAGCACTACTGTCTTTCCAGCGAACTTCGCCGGATCGGTGACCAAAAAAGCCCCGCGCACATTACGCCGCCGCGCCTGTTTCCCCAGCCTGCTTTGAGCGGGGGTATCCTTGACACGTCTAAACGTATATAGATCAAGACTCATAGAAGCGGCACGCGCCACATGACGAGCCAGCAGTGCACTCTGGTTGAAGCCCCTTTTCCTGAGCCTCCTCGGGTATAACGGCACCGGCACTGTCAGATATTCAGGGCTGTGTCCCAGCCAACCCACCGCATATTTTCCCATAGCCCGGCCCAGAGCCGCTGCCAGCCGAATCGTATTTCTGAATTTGTATGCATGGACAGCTGAGGATACCGGGCCCTCATAGCGATAAAGAGCCCTTATACAATCGTAGGCAGGCGGTCGGCGCAGGCAGGTTTCACAATAATGATCCGGGCCTTGAGAGTAAAACGGCACTCCGCATATGGGGCATATCGGCGCCTCGATCGAAACAAACCTCTCCAAACACGAATCGCAGAAAGCCTTCCTCAAGCCCTCCCTCCCTGCGCCGATCCCAAGAAAAGAACCACATACCTCACAGCGTGGAGGGAAAAGAACGTCCAGCAATTTCTCCGTGATCGACATAGGTTTCCCCGGTCAATAGATATAATCCCCTGCAACCTTAACGAATTCTTCGAAGCTGCATTCCCTGCTTATTCCGGGGCAGCCTTCCTTCGCCATTTCCCACGCATGCCTGCTTCTAAGGATCTCCGGGAAAAACGGCCACAATGCACACCTGGCCGGCTTGGCCGGGTGTATCGTGCATTTTTTTTCACTGTCGAAAAATATACACCAGCCGTCGGGCCCGGATTTGATATATGTTTTGCCGTTCCTGTTTTCACAGTATGAGTTCAGGAATTCCCGCTCGGAAATACCTAAAAATTCTGCAATGCGCGAAGCTTCACCTTCCCCGACGATTATCCCTCCTTCACCGTAACAACAGTCTCCGCATCCCAAACATTCAAAAATTTTCATTTTCGCCTACCTGCAAATGAATAGTGCCCTTCCGGCACAGGAACGTTTTCAGAAACCATATCTATTATAATCTTTTCAATATCCCAATCGACCGGAAGACGCACAGGCACATCAACGCCCTTACGCCGGTAGATAAGATGCCCGTGCTCGATCCCGTGGAGGAACAAATCCCTGGTCACCTCGACGTCCCGGCAGCAATATTCAGCCAGTTTTTCCATTTCTCCGCTCCGAAACCAGGATACCGCCTGCAGTCCGTCTGCCGATTTTCCCCGACCGAGCGTCTGTTGGGCGAGATGGTCGAGACCAAGCCGGAATCCCAGCCGCCGGTGTATGTCTTCGAGTATATCGAAAGCGGGAAGGCGTTCCAAGGCCATTGTTGTATAAGGACGAAGAACCAGAAAATCAAAACGCTTGATATTGAAACCGACCACCAGGTCGGCCTCCGCCAACAAGGCAAAAAATTCATCCAGACGCTCTTCGGTGAAAGTCAAGAATCCTTCTTTCCGGGTGTCATAAACCGAGGCCACCGACACCCGCATAAGATGACAGTTTTTCCAGCCGCCCACCTCGGCGGCAAGATTCCTGGTTTCAAGGTCGAAATACAATATCCGGGGTGATTTCTCTTCACCCGGCTCTGTCGGTTCAAACGTTGCCTGCGGTTCGACTTCGTCGCTCTCCTCCGTAACCGGCGTCATTTCCGATAGAGGGATCTTCCCCAGCAGGCCCCTTATCACAACGATCGAGGCCTGTTTGTCAAGCGGCTTGTTCCCGTTCCCGCATTTGGGCGAATGGATACATGAAGGGCATCCATCCTCGCACTCACAGCCCTCGATCAATTCGAGCGTTTTTGTTAGAAGCTCTTCGACGATTTCGAAGCCCCTTTCTGCGAGCCCCACCCCGCCGGCATAACCGTCGTAAATGAATACAGCCCCTTTCCCTATCTGCGGGTGATGCGGGTAGCTGATACCGCCGATGTCGTTCCTGTCGCACAGGGCAAACAGCGGGAACATACCTATCGCGGCGTGCTCAAGTGCATGGATGCCGCCCATGAAATGAAGTCCACGGCGCTCGACGAAATCCTTGATAGCCGGCTCTATTTCTATCCAAAAACCCATGGTTTCGAACTTATGCGGCGGAAGATCAAGATCGTATACGCCCAGCAGCTCCTGCCCGGGAAGCGCCCTTTTTTCATACCCGGTAACCCGCTCGGTGACTTTAAGCACCCCTTCCCTGACAACGAATTGTCCTACGGGCCTGCTTCGCGTGATTCGTATTATTTCGGTCTCTTTTTCACTCAGGGCTCTGGTAAAATAACGTTCCGGGAAACGGCGGACGATTATATCCCTGGTCCGAAGAAAAAGCGATTCCACCAGGTATTGTCTCCCCCTGTGCAGGTACACGGCACCCTCGTGACACTCCTTGAGGGCACGCATTCCGGAAACCGTCCCGACAGCCTGACCTGTGCCCCGTTCAAAAATCGTGAAAGTCTCCCCGCCGGCTCTTATGTTTACTTTGAGATGCGGCCGGCGCAACGCCGGAAACCAGGTCGGAGGATCCACTGCGCTACGGTGAAGCATGCCCTCTTCCTCGAGCTCGGTGAGTCTCTGCTCGAAATCATCGGGCCACAGTGAGCGGTCATTCAGGGTCAGCGGGAATTCCGAGGCAGCGCAGGGCAGATGTTCCCGGACCACATGACTGTTGTTGGGGTCCAGAATCGCCGCCTCGAAACCTCGGCCGAAAAGTTGGTCCGGATGCTTCATGAAATATTGATCGAGTGCATCCGGTTTTCCAACCAAAATCACCATCGAATTCCTGCCGGCGCGTCCGACACGTCCACCCCTCTGCCATGTGGTTATTATTGTTCCCGGGTAGCCGACAAGCAGGCAGATATCCAGGCACCCTATATCTATCCCCATTTCCAGCGCGCTTGTCGACACCACACCCAGCAATTCCCCCCGGGCCAGCCTCCCTTCAATCAACCGCCGCTCCTCCGGCAAAAAACCTGCGCGATAGGAGCTGACCTTGGACTGAAGTTCAGGTGCGAGTTGGGACATCCACAGGTGCATAAGTTCAGTGACTTTCCGTGATTGAGTGAACGCGATGGTCCGGAAGCCGTTTCGGAGGCATTCTGCAAAAAGCCTGGCGGCTGGAAAATTGGATCCGCCGACCGGGTTTAAAAAAAGAAAATCCCGGCCCGCCGTCGGCGCGCCGGTCCGGTCCACAACCTTCACCGGCTCCTCCACCAATAGTTCTGCGAATCGTTCAGGGTTGCTTACAGTAGCCGAAAGCAAGATAAACTTCGGCCTGCATCCATAGCGGAGACAAATTCTCTTGAGTCTCCGTATAATCTGGCTCACGTGAGACCCGAAAATCCCCCTGTAGGTGTGTGCCTCGTCAAGAATGACGTAGGCAAGGTTTCGGAACAGCATTTCCCAGGCTTCATGATGGGCGAGAATTCCGCGATGGAGCATATCCGGGTTCGTGAACAGAATTTCGGGCACCATGGAACGAATCTTTTTTCGGGCATGGGCCGGCGTGT
Source organism: Desulfatiglandaceae bacterium (assembly GCA_046498185.1). GTDB lineage: Bacteria > Desulfobacterota > DSM-4660 > Desulfatiglandales > Desulfatiglandaceae > CAYXDR01. The sequence goes on from JAWOBE010000051.1 coordinate 9,359, forward strand.
CGCCGTCATAAATCTCCGCGGAAGCCTTGATCCCCTTCACACCGGAAAGCCATACCCGGAGCGACTTCAGCTGATCCTGCTCCAGGGCCTTCAGCGGAAACAGGTAGAGGGCCCTGGCCTCTGGATTCTTTTCCAGGGCCTCGATAACCGCGATGTTGTAAATCAATGTTTTGCCGCTCGCAGTGGGGGTCGCCACCATCACATTGCTCCCTGTTCTCAAATGAGAAACGGCATCGGCCTGGTGGCTGAAAAGGCGAACTATTCCGGAACAGGTGAGGGCCCCGGATAAGGCAGGACTGAAATCCAGCTCCTTTCCATATAAGGCGGGAGCAGGGGGCAGGCGACGATGACAAACCACGGTATCGCGAAAGTCAGGATGGGATTTTAGTCTTTCACAGAACCGGGAAAGATCCGCGGCAGAAGGCGGTTCAATTTTATTTTGTTCTATGTGCGGTGCCTGACCCAAATCCTGGTTCACGACGATTCCTCGTCCCTGACGGCTGAAATCTTCTTTTTGAGAAAGCCCGGGCGAGACCAGCAAGGCCTTATATTCCTCTTTGACTTGCGTAGCGTCGCTCTCCTTTCTGGAAAAAAACTACACCCCCAAATCCGCCTTTGTTTCCTCAAGCCGCAACTGAAGTTTCTCCCACCGCTTCAACAGATCTTCCTGGGTTTCCCGAATCTCCTTGTATTCTTTCATAAGCGGCACACTGCGCCCGGTGTTGCTGAAAAGTTCAGGGTCCGCGAGCAATTTCTCCACTTCCTTCTGCCGGGTTTCAAGCGCGTCTATCCTGGCTTCCACCTCGGCCAGTTCCTGGGTCAAAGGAGCCAGTGTGCTTCTTACCATCGCGCGCCGCTCGGCCCGCTCCCGTTTATCCGCCTTCCTGTCCGAGGCGTTTCGCGTCCGGGAAATTTCCGTTGATCCTGAATCCTGTTTATCTGAAAGAGGTCCGGCTGATTCCAGCTGTTCCACCCGACGGTAATAATCCGACAGGTTTCCCGGGTATTCGACAACATCCCCGCCCCGTATGTCCCAGACTTTGGTGGCCAGGCGGTTAACAAAAAACTGGTTGTGGCTGACGAACAGCAAGGTTCCCTCATAATCATCAAGTGCACTTATGAGCATCTCCGAGGAGTCCAGGTCCAGGTGGTTCGTAGGTTCATCCATCACCATCAGGTTACCAGGGTTTACGAGCAATTTGGCAAGAGACACCCGCGCCTTTTCTCCGCCTGAAAGCACGCCGACAGGCTTTTCGACATCATTTCCGGAAAACAAGAAAGCTCCGCACACATTACGGATATACCCTACGGTAACCTCCGGCGATGCAGCCGAAACCTCTTCGACCACGCTGTTATGCAGATTAAGTTTTTCAGCCTGATGTTGCGCAAAATAACCCATCGTCACCCCGTGACCCAGACGGATTTGTCCGGCATCCGGGGTGATTTCACCTGCTATCATCTTTAACAGGGTTGTTTTACCTGCTCCGTTCGCCCCGATCACCGCAATTCTCTCTCCCCGTAACACTTTGAGGTTTAGACCGCGGTAAAGAACATTATCCCCGTAAGCCTTGGACAACTGTTCAATCGTAACGACATCCCTCCCGCTCCTGGTCACTTCCGGGAATTTAAAGCGGATCGTTTTATCCCGCCTGTGGGTCTCCACCATCTCCATCTTCTTTACCAGCTTCAATTTACTCTGTGCCTGCCTGGCCTTTGAAGCCTTAGCCCGGAACCGATCGATGAACTTTTGCGCCTCTTTTACCCTCTGATCCTGTTTACGGGCCTTGGCTTCGAGCAACCGACGCTCTTCATCCCTCGCCTTGAGATAGAATTCGAAATTTCCACTGTAGCTTCGCACCCCCTCCGGCTCGAAGCTGATTATGCGCTCCGCCTGCCTGTTCAGGAACTCCCTGTCATGGGACACCAGTATCAAGGAACCTTTGAATCCTGGCATAAAACCTTCCAGCCATCGCACAGATGGTATATCAAGATGGTTTGTGGGCTCGTCCAGCAAAAGCAGATCCGGTTTTTGGAAAAGCAGGCTCGCAAGAGCGGCTCTCGTTTTCCAGCCCCCGCTCAACTCCGTTGTCGACCGCGAAAAATCCTCCTCTTTAAAACCCAAACCCACGAGAATTTTTTCAGCCTCGTGCAGAGGATATTGCATATCCAGGTGAGTCCTTCTTTGCTGGAGTTCCGCAATATGACCAGCGATGCGGGACTGGGCCTCTTTATCTTCGGCACGCGAAAGATCAGCTTCGGCCGCCGCCGTTTCCCGCTCCAAATCGGCGCTTCCAGGCACTGAATTAACCACTGAATCAAGCAATCGGCCCGAAACGGTTTCCTGCACGTCCTGGGGCAGGTAGCCGACCCTGACCCCTTTGGCAAAACGGATCTCACCGCTGTCCGGAAGCACTTCCCCGTTTAAAAGCCTGAGAAGCGTCGTCTTTCCGGAACCGTTAGGCCCGACCAGCCCGATGCGCTCCCCCGGTTCAATCTGAAAACTTACGTCTGTAAACAGTTCTCTGTCTACGAACGTAACGGAAACTTTGATTGCGATCACTAAACTCATGGACGGCCTCTTCCTCGATGTTGATAAAACCAACTATATAGTTGTTCTCGAGTGTTTGCAAGGCGTGCGAGACCGACACGTCAGCCGTTAGCGTTTAGCTTTTAGCCCTTAGTTATTCGGAAACCAAAACCACGACTTGAAAAACAGCCGATACCGATACCGAATTCTGGCTTCTCACTTCTGGCTTCTGACTTTCCGGCAGGTGCGGGCCAGGTCAAAACTGCGTTTCGACACTCCAAAAACAGCCGACGCCGATTCCGATACCGACGCCGACGCCGAAAGAAAGAAGGGATATCGATTACGACAACGACAACCGTTTCGCTTGCGCTTCACTGACAACGACAACGATTTGACTCAAGGAAAATAAAGGCTGTGGCGGGGGGTTCGATGCGGGAGATTCATCGGGGAGAAGAAGCGTCATGCGGGAGACTTGGGGGTAAGAGCCAAAGCTTGCACTTGAATCTGCTTCGGTGGTGATTCCTTGATCGCGATTACAAATCGCTCCCACAGGATAGGGCGAGTCTTCCTCGGGGAAGGCTACGAAATATGAAGGTCCCGCGGCGAAGCCCCCGGCGCAGCCGGAAGGCACTACCTGAAAAACAGACGATACCGATACCGACGCCGACGCCGACGCCGACAAGATATCGATTACGATAACGACAACCGTTTCGCTTCCGCTTCACTGACAACGACTTACCTCAAAAAGAATAAAGCTCCCGCAGCGAAGCCCCGGCGCAGCCGGAATCCGAAGTCACTACCTGGAAAACAGCCGATACCGACGCCGATACGGGGAATGCGGGCCTGGCCAAAATTTCATTTCGGCACTCCAAATACTCGACGACCACCCCCGGCTGGTTCAAGGAGCGGCCAGCACCCGGTAGCCGAACCATTCGGGAACCGCAGTAACCAGGCCACTCCAAAACGTGCAGATAATCAGCACCGCAATAGAGGCTAGAAGAAAAGGCACGATGGCCCTGGAAACGGATTCGAGCCGCTCACGGCCTATCGAGCAGGCGATGAACAAACAAACCCCGACTGGAGGAGTTGTAAGCCCTATCACCAGGTTCAGCACGACGATAACCCCGAAATGCAATGGATCCACACCGATTTCACCCATCAAAGGCAGAAGCACCGGGGTGAGTATGATCAGCGAAGCGGTGGTTTCCATGAAAGTACCGATCAGCAGCAGCACCATGTTCACCAGCAGCAGGATGACCACCTTGCTGTCGGTAAAAGACAGCATTGTTTCGGCAAGCAACCGGGGAATTTCTTCGCTTGCCAGCAGCCATGAAAAAATCGACGCCGTGCCGATCACCAGCAGCACCAGGGAACTGGTTACTCCCGTTTCCAGAAGTATCAACGGAATGTCCTTGATTTTAAGATCCCTGTATACGAAAAGCCCGATAAAAAGAGCGTAGAAAACTGCAACACAACCTGCTTCGGTCGGCGTGAAGGCACCCGAAAGAATTCCTCCAACTATCAGCACCGGCATGACCAGCACCAACGCCGCATCACGCGTGGAATGCACAGTTTCCTTCAGACCGCGCCGCGAACCGCGGGGAAACTCCCTGGTTCGGGAATGATGCCACACAACCCCCGCCTGAAAGAGGCCCAGCAGCAATCCCGGTACGATGCCGGCCAGGAAGAGGGATGCGATTGATACTTCGGCCAGTACTCCGTAGACGATAAACGGAATCGAAGGCGGGATCACCGGCCCTATCGTCGATGATGTTGCGGTAAGCGCGGCGGCGAAATCAGGGGGATACCCCTCCTTTTTCATGGCCGGAATCAACACCGAGCCCACAGCACTGGTGTCAGCCACCGCAGCGCCGCTTATGCCGGCGAAAACCATGCTGACGGCTATGTTGATATAGGCAAGCCCTCCCCTGATTCCACCGACAACAGCCGAACAGAAAGCGACCAACCTCAGGGTCATACTTCCCCTGGCCATCAGGTTCCCGGCCAAAATGAAAAAAGGGACAGCCATCAAAATCGGGTTGTCTATACCGGTGAAAATACGCTGCGCGAGAAGAACCAGTGGAGTCTCTCCCCCGATCGCCATTGCAACCAGTGGAGTCAGCCCCAGAACAAAGGCCACAGGGACTCCTGCGGCCAGGAAGAATAAAAAAGACAGCACAAGAACGACGGGGATCATCTGCCGGTCACCTCAACGGTATCCGGCCGGGGATACTCCGGCACCTTCACAATCTTCTAAAAAGGAGGCCAACAGATGAATCAACATTATCGCCGCGCCCACAGGCACCGACATATAAGGAACAGACATTGGAATCTGCAAAGCCGGGCTCACCTGGAAATGGGTCACGGCCACCAACCGGATCCCTCCCCACAGGATAACGCCAAGAATAGCCCCTATACAGCTTCGGGATAGTAGCAGAACCGGCCGATGCAATACCCGAGGTAATCGTTCCACGATGTATGTCACCGCGATATGCTCACCGCGCTTCAAGGCAACCCCGGCACCCAGAAGAGAGGCCCACACGAGGCAGTAGCGTGCAGCCTCCTCGGTCCAGAACAAGGGTAAATCGAGGACATATCGGAAGACCACCTGGATAAAAACCAAGACCGAAAGAAGGGCAATGAAAAAAACCATCCCCCATTCACCTGCAAGGTTTACCAAGTAGCTTAATTTCCGCATGGTTTTTCGATCTGACCGCGCCCTTAACAGGCACAGACTGCTTTATTTCTGAGCCAGGATTCGCTCTATAACCGCTTTCCAGTGCGGATTGGCATTGACAAACTTGTCATAAACCGGCTCCATAGCCCGGACAAACACTTCCTTGTCCACACCGCGCACGTCCATCCCCCAATCTTTAATCTCCGCGAGCTGCCGGGCTTCATTCTCCCGTATCGCAGTCCGTTCAAAAACTGCAGCCGCCGCTGCGGCGTCTATCAACACACGCTTCAAATCCGGCGCAAGTCCCCGGAACTTTTTTAGCCCCATCGTAAGCATCGCCGGCGAATAAAAATGACCACTCAGGGTGAGGTACTTTTGAACCTCGTTGAGCTTCGTCGAATGAACGATCGCCACCGGGTTTTCCTGGCCGTCTATAACGCCTGTTTGCAGCGCGGTATAAACCTCCCCCCAGCTCATCGGGATCGCTTTGGCCCCGAGCTGCCTGACTGAAGCCAGGTGGACCGGATTTTCCATGGTTCGGAATTTAAGGCCTTTGAAATCATCAGGTTGGACCAGCGGCCGGACTGAATTCGTGAAATTTCGAAACCCGTTTTCCATGAACGCAAGCCCCTTTATTCCGCTGGACTCCAATTTCTCAAGCAGTTCGCGTCCCACATCTCCATCCAGGACCCGATCCACATGGGCATTGCTCACAAAAAGAAAAGGAAGGTCCAGCACCGCGAAATCAGGGGTGAAATTGGAGACAGGCCCGGTGGATGTAATCGCCATGTCGATGGTACCGACCTGCAAACCCTCCAGGAGTTCCCTTTCTCCCTTACCCAGCTGGCCTGCCGGGTAAACCTTCACCACAACATCGCCCTTGGTCAGTTCATGGACCAGCCGGGCGAATTCTCTGGCACCTTGGTTATAGGCATGGTGAGCGGGCGTTACCGTCGCCAGTTTAAACGTGGTGGCAGCATGAATAAAATCCGCCTGGCAGAAGGCGATGATCGCGGCGGCAAGCACAAACAACTGGTTCAAACGTTTCATTGACTCCCTGACCTCCTTCATGTAAGTGGATTCCGTCCCCTTTTATGACCGAAATAGGTGTTTACGACGCCGTCAATCTTGCATCCCGAAAACCTACAAGTCAAATAAAAATCCAATCATTCCCGTTCAATATAATTGTTCGGCATGCGACGGCTTCCTATTCCAAAAAACGATTGGGGTAAGGGTCAAAGAGACTCCAGATGCTTTTCTATCATGCTTTTTCCGCTACGATGCCGGCGGCGGCTTTGCATAATGATTTAGGGTCGACCCCTCTGGGGGTGTCTTTCCAGGGATTCCAGGAAAACGAGCAATTCGTCCACATCCGTAAAAGGCGCGCTACAGGCGTGATTCTCACACACGTAGGCCGTTGCCTTCCCATCTATCGCCACATGGCTTTTAACGAACTCCGACACTTTGTCGATGGCCGGAGAACTCCCGTCCGTTGGACGGAAAAGAGCTGCATGGTTCGGGATGAAACGGCTGTTGAGGGCATGCAACATTTCTTTCACCTCACGGCTTTCGGCAGGTCCCGCCACAACGACTTCAAAACAGGGACCAAGGGCAAAATCCAGAGAGCAAAGAAACAGTGTATGACCCGATGGAAGCCTATCAACATGGTCTGAGAAGGCACTCATGATTCCGGATGCCTTCCCTTCGTATTCCATTTTTCCCGTAAGACGCGCAAGCCTGAGAAAATTGTGCATCGCCACGGCGTTTCCTGAAGGAATCGCGCCGTCATAAATTTCCTTTTTGCGAACGATCAGGTCTTCACCGTCATCCGGGGTGAAGAAAAGCCCTCCTCCTTGGGGATCCCAGTAATGCACAAGCAGGTCTTCGGAAAGGCTCAAGGCGATTTTAAGGTGGTCGGCATCAAAGGTGGTTGCATAGAGTTCGAGCAACCCCCAGATGAAAAAAGCATAATCGTCGACGTGCGCCGTGATGTCTGCATCCCCTTCACGAAAGCGATGGAGCAACCTTCCCTCGCGACTACGCATATTTTCCAGAATAAAGCCTGCTGCGTTCAAGGCCGCAACAGCATAGGCATTGTTTCCAAGTACCCGCGCGCCCCTGGCGAGAGCTGCTATCATCAGCCCGTTCCAATCCGTCAGGATTTTGTCGTCTTTGTAGGGATGGACCCTTTTTTCCCGTGCCTCGAAGAGCTTTCGCCGCAAAGAATCAGAAATTTCTTCAATATCCGGTATGGGTAAACCCGAAGCCTCTCGCTCCCGGGCTTGCCCCCGATAAAGGATATTGGCGCCCGTGGCCTTTCCTGTCGCCTCCTCGGCGAAGTTTCCCTGTTTTTTGACATGAAAGGCCTGAATTATGAATTGAGCTTCCTGTGCCGTCAGAATTTCCCCGAGTTCCTCCTCTGTCCATAAATAGAATTTTCCTTCCACGCCTTCACTATCGGCGTCCTCCGCCGAGTAAAAACCCCCTTCAGGGGATTGCATGTCACGCAGCACATAGGTAAAAATCTCACGCGCCACATCAGCGTAGAACGTTTTTCCGGTGGCCTGGTAGGCCTCCAGGTAGGCCAGTGCAAGCATGGCTTGGTCATAGAGCATCTTTTCAAAATGAGGGACCAGCCACTGCCTGTCCGTGGAATAGCGGTGGAAACCGTATCCCACCTGATCGAAAATCCCTCCCCTCCGCAGTTCCTTAAGTGTTTTTTCAACCATTTCCAGGGCTTCGACAGAACCTGTGCGATTCCAGTACCTGAGAAGAAACAATAAATTGTGGGGAGTAGGAAACTTGGGCGAGGAACCGAACCCACCGTAAACCGGATCAAAGCGTTTGGAAAGATCACCGAAAGCCGCTTCCATGGTCTTCTGATCCAGTTGTTTGACCTTCCTTTCCTTTTCCATCTCTTGAAGGGCCTGCGTCACGCCGGCGGCGCTTTCCAGAATTTCCTGTTTCCGTGTCTTCCAGATCTTGTCGATATGTGGAATTAATTCCAGCATCCCCGGACGTCCGAAACGGCTGGTCCTGGGGATGTAAGTTGCAGCGAAAAAAGGCTTTTTGTCCGGGGTCATGATTATCGTGAGGGGCCAGCCACCACTCCCGGTCGTCATTTGACACACGGTCATGTAAATGTTGTCGAGGTCCGGCCTTTCCTCTCGATCGACCTTGATGGAGACGAAGGCATCGTTTAAATGCCTTGCAACTTCAAGATTTTCAAAAGACTCCTTTTCCATGACATGGCACCAGTGGCAGGTTGAATACCCTATGGAGAGAAAAATCGGTTTGTTTTCCTTCCGAGCCTTTTCAAAAGCTTCTTCCCTCCACCCATACCAGTTCACGGGGTTGTAGGCGTGCTGCAACAGATACGGACTCTTTTCGCTGATCAGATGATTCGCCGTTCTGCCCTTTTCCCCAAAATCCTTGTCATCGTAATTCATATTCACTCTCCATGAGGGATGATGGTCTGAATACTGCATTAATAATTAAAATAATCATTTACCCGATTTAAACAATGATACAGGAATAAACATTCTGAATGATGGAGCCTTCCCGATCGTAATTTTTTATGATATCTATTCGGGATAATCTACTGTCTCCCAGCCCGGTGACCGCCGGTGTGGTTGTCCGTCGGGTATGTGAAGTTGTTGAAAAGTGAGCAAGAATTCCATTATCATGCCCATGAGACGTGCAAACGCCGGGACAGGAGCAGGGGAACAATGCCACCTCAAAACGCTGGTAAACCGGGCGAGGAGATGTTGAAAAACCGTGGATCCTGAATCGAACAATTCTTCCGCAGCCCCCGAGGGCAGAGTCAAAGACGTCGCGGGTGTCATCCTGGCAGGAGGGCGAAGCAGCAGGTACGGAAGGAACAAGGCACTGGTGAAGCTGGACCATGTTCCCCTGATCGAGAGAGTGGTGCGAGTCATGACCTCCATTTTTCATAAGGTCGTTTTGATCACAAACACGCCCGACGAATACGATTATCTCAACTTTCCCATGTTTTCCGATATCATCAAGGGACTGGGGCCGCTGGGGGGTATTTATACCGGGCTGAAAGTTCTTTCGAATCCGTTCGCTTTTTTTGTAGCCTGTGACATGCCATTCCTCAATCCCTTCCTGATCCGGCACATGGTGTCGGTCAAAAATGGTTTTGATGTGGTGGTCCCGAGGATTTCCGGAAAGATAGAAGCGCTTCACGGGTTGTACAGCAGAAGGTGTCTGAGCAACATCGAAAGTCAGCTCGAATCCGGGACCTATCAGATTCTCCGTTTCTTTTCCGCGATGAATGTGCGATTCGTTGATGAAGATGAAATTAGAAGATGGGATCCTGACTTTCGGTCTTTTCTTAACATCAACACCCCTGAACAACTAAGAATGCTCGGAGGGCACGAACCGGCAGAAGGGATCACACAGCGTGATGGTAGGATTCCGTAAAATGACACCTTTTATGACCTCATCAAATCTTTTTCAGCTATACATGTTCGTTTGCTTCCAGGAATCTTCGTAGGCGTCATGCCAACCTTCAGACACAGGTTGCACCCTGTAAAATCGTTCCCTTTCGGCTTCAAGAAACCGGCGTCTCTTATTTTGAAAATCAGCGGCGCAGAGAACGCGGTTGCCTGATTCCCGCGCAACCCGCTCAAGCCACTCAACTCCTTCCAGGCAACGAAGCAGGTGATGGTCGATGACTACGGTACCAACCGATTTCGCAAGGGCAAGTGCGTTTTCCCATGCCACAGCACGGACCTCGGCGGATAACGTTTGAATATAGAGTGGTGGCCCGGAGACGAAAACCACATCCGGGTGCCAATCGATAATTTGCTGCACAGGATTTCGCTCGATCAGCTGTATATCAGATGCGTGAACGAATACAAACCCGTCTTCTTCGATTCGGGACATCACCACCATGTTGGGTTTTTGGCTGTACAACCCATGCGGCATCGCCTCCGATATTTGAAGCTGCCCGTCATGATGCCCTTCTGCAGGCAAAATCGACATTCCGGCCGATTCTTCAATGTCTTTCGCCCTGTTGTAAATCGCGGCTCCCGTGTTTTGAGGACTCATGCCCCACAACCTGATATTTTCAAGCCCTCCGGCCACCCTCTTAAGCGAAAGCTGGTAAGGATTCGCCGCCTCCAGCGGGATATGATCGCCGTGGTAATGGCTTAAAATAACATCCGTCGCCTGCATTAAAGCCACGACGATCTTTTCACGCAGTTCCGCACCACGTGAAATCTGGCATGGGTGGGGTAACAATCCATGCCGCACCAGCCCCAGAGCTATTCCAGGGTCGATAAGTATCCGCCGGCTCTTCGTCTTGACCATCGTACACATGCCCCGGGCACCAAGCGATTCGGTCGAGATAATTTCTATTTGCATCACGACACCAGACGATTCCGTAAGATTCAAACTGCTGCGCTACAATTCATCTTTCGTCGCTGTAGCATCCTGTAAGTACGCCTCTCTCCTCAATACTTGCGCGCCTCGAGAGCATTCGCAAGTCTTTTATTTTTATGAAATCGTAAAAAGTCAAACCAACCCTGTCCCTCGGGGTCGGTGTCGGCGTCGGTATCGGAAGTTGACCGGCGACCTTTTCGACACCGACGCCGACACCGATAAGGCGGGGATGGTACTTCTTACGCCGTTATCTATTTTGACCTTTTGCAAAAACCCTTTCCAGCATGACTCTTAAGAGGCCATCAAAAATGAAAATCAGGGATCATGGAGCAAGATTGACACGCCCGCAGGCATTGCATATAGTTCCATACAATACATTCAATCAACGGAGCTGAATGACAATGGAAAATTTTTCTCTTCAGGCGATTTCACCCGTGGACGGTCGGTACAGACGCGCAACCGAAGCTCTGGCGGACTATTTTTCCGAAAGCGCGTTGATCCGCTACAGGATTCTGGTGGAGGTGGAGTACTTCATTGCCTTGTGCGAACTACCCCTTCCACAGCTGGCATCTTTCGATCATCATCGGTTTGAAGACCTCCGATCGATTTATCGGGGTTTCACCCTGGATGACGCGCTAAGAGTCAAGGAAGCCGAGCGAATCACCAATCACGACGTCAAGGCCGTGGAATATTTCTTAAAAAAGCGCTTTACCTCCCTGGGTTTCGACAAATTCAAGGAATTCATTCACTTCGGGCTCACGAGCCAGGATATAAACAACACCTCGATGCCGTTGTCGCTGAAGGAAGCCTGGAATGAAGTCGTAGCGCCGGCGCTCCAGGAAACCGTCGAGTTGCTTTCATCCATGGCCCTGAAATGGCGGGATACACCCATGCTTGCCCGCACACACGGTCAGCCGGCGTCTCCGACACGTCTCGGGAAAGAAATTTACGTTTTCGTCGAACGCCTCCGGGAACAACAACGCCAGATCGCCGCAATTCCTTTTTCCGCCAAATTCGGGGGGGCGACCGGCAATTTCAACGCCCACCTGGCGGCCTACCCTGATGTGAACTGGATAGCTTTCGCGGACCGGCTGGTAAACGAAGTGCTCGGCCTTAACAGGTCCAGGGTAACCACCCAGATCGAACATTATGACAACCTTGCCGCCTTCTGCGATGCAGCCAAACGGATCAATACCATTCTTATAGATCTGGACCGGGATATCTGGGCCTATATTTCAATGAATTATTTCAAACAAAAAATCAAAGAAGGCGAAGTCGGTTCTTCCGCCATGCCACACAAGGTGAACCCGATAGATTTCGAGAATTCAGAAGGAAACCTGGGGGTGGCGAATGCCTTGTTCGAACATCTCTCCTCAAAGCTCCCGGTATCGAGGCTGCAGCGGGACCTGACCGATTCGACCGTCAGTAGAAACATCGGCGTACCACTCGCCCATATGTTGATCGCACTTAAATCCCTGCTCCGAGGGCTGAATAAATTGATACTCAATGAGCCCAAAATCCACGAAGACCTGGATGGAAACTGGCCGGTTGTCGCCGAAGGTATTCAGACGATTCTAAGAAGAGAAGGCTACCCTGAGCCCTATGAAACCCTCAAGGCCTTCACTCGAACCAATAAAAAATTGGATAAAAATGCGATTGCGGATTTTATTCGAGGCCTTGATCTACCGGATAGAGTGAAACAAGAGTTGCTGTCACTTAGCCCTCAAAATTATACAGGGCTATGCGATTTTTAATGTAAACAGGAGTTTATCATGGCATATTCCCGGAAAAAATCCATCGCAATTCTTACCGGCGGAGGTGACGTGCCAGGCCTCAACCCTTGCATCAAAGCACTGGTTTATCGAGGAAGTCAGGAAGGGTTCAGGGTCGTGGGGATAAGACGCGGATGGGCTGGATTGTTGGAATACAACTCGGCTGACCCGGATTCGAAATCCCGCTGTTACGAGGAGATGGAGCCTGCGGCCGTCCGAACGATAGACCGCTACGGCGGCACCTATCTCCATTCATCCAGAACGAACCCCAGCGCTGTCAAGCAAAAAAACGCCCCTCGTTTCCTTCTCGACAGATATGCGGAAGGGGAGGAAATAAAGGATTTCACCTCCCATACGATTTCGAACCTGGAAAAACTAGGAATAGGCGCCGTTATTTCTATAGGGGGAGACGATACCCTCAGTTTCGCAGAACGGCTTCACCGTGAGGGATTCCCGGTGATAGCGATCCCAAAGACCATGGACAACGATGTTTTCGGCACCGATTACTGCATCGGTTTTTCGACGGCGATCACCAGGGGGGTCGGTTTTATCCATGCGCTCAGAACTTGCGTCGGATCACACGAAAGGATCGGCGTGGTGGAACTTTTCGGCCGGTACTGCGGTGAAACCTCGCTCATTTCCGCTTATCTTTCCGGGGTGGATAGAGCTATAATATCTGAAGTTCCATTCGACCCCGAGCTGCTGGCCTCCCTCGTGATGGAAGATAAAAGAGCCAATCCAAAAAACTATGCTATGATAACAATCTCCGAAGGCGCCCGGATGGTCGGAGGCGATATGCTGAAATCCGGAGAAATCGACGCCTACGGGCACTACCGGCTCGGAGGGATTGGAGAACTCACCGGTGCGCGGCTCAAAGAACTTACCGGCGAAGATGTATTGATTCAGCGCCTGTCCTATTTAATGCGCAGCGGCGCCCCCGATTCCCTGGACCTGATGGTTGCGGTCAACTATGCGCATATGGCGATCGACCTTTTTATGAAAGGCGCCCACGGCCGGCTGGTCGCCCTGAACCAGGGTATCTACACCGATGTACCCCTGAGCACGATTACTTCGGGCGAAAAGAGGGTTGACGTGCGTGAACTCTATGATACACAACAGTACCGCCCTAAAGTCCGGCATGTGAGCGGAAAGCCGATGTTTCTCTACTGATCAGTACTCATAAGGTATAAAAATATATGCAAGGACAGACTATAAGAAAACAAAAGGAAACAAAGATGATCCATATTGGATCAGTTCCGGTTGGAGGGGGTGCACCGGTTACCGTACAATCCATGACCAACACAGACACCCGGGACGTGAATGCCACCCTGGCCCAAATCGAAAGGCTGGAAGAAGCAGGTTGCGAAATAATCCGGCTCGCGGTCCCTGATGACTCGGCGGCTTCCGCCCTGTCGGAGATTTGCAGCCGAGTAAAGATTCCGGTGATCGCGGATATCCATTTCGATTATCGCCTGGCCGTGGCATCCGTAAAGGCCGGGGCCGGTGGGTTGAGAATAAACCCGGGGAACATAGGAGGCAAAAAAGCCGTCGGCGAGGTTGTAGCCGCAGCCCGTGACACAGGAGCACCCATACGCATAGGGGTTAATTCCGGCTCCATTCAAAAGGAAATACTCCTGAAATATTCCCATCCAACGCCTGAAGCCATGGTCGAAAGCGCGGTTGAATACATCCACATGCTCGAAGATTTTGACTTCGATTTGATCAAGGTATCGTTGAAATCATCTCATGTGATGAATACCATAAAAGCTTATGAACTTTTAAGCTCGCAGGTGGATTACCCGCTGCACTTGGGGGTAACCGAAGCCGGGACGCTGGTAGCCGGAACCGTGAAAAGCGCGCTTGGCATTGGAATGCTGCTGGCCGAAGGCATCGGCGACACATTTCGAGTTTCCCTCACGGGCGACCCTGTTCTCGAAGTCAGGGTGGGCTATGAGCTCCTCCGGGCGCTTGACCTCAGGCACAGGGGACCGGAAATCATCAGTTGCCCGACGTGCGGCCGGACCGAAATTGATTTGTTCCAGTTGGTTGAAAAAGTGGAAAAAGCTGTATGTCACCTTCCGATCGCTCTCAAAATTGCGATCATGGGGTGTGTGGTCAACGGACCCGGAGAAGCCAGAGAGGCGGATATCGGCGTCGCCGGAGGCCGCGGCACAGGGATATTGTTCAAAAAAGGAAAGGTGACCCGCAAAATACCCGAGGAGGAGCTGGCCGACGCGCTTATCCGGGAAGTCATGGAGATGGCCGGGCTTCAAAATAAATAAGGAAAGGTAACGAAAAACATCATGAGATTTTCACGATATTTCATCCCCACATACAAGGAGACACCGGCGGAAGCGGAATCAATAAGCCACAAACTGATGCTCCGGTCCGGAATGATACGGAGGCTGGCCGCCGGAATTTACACCTATCTACCGGTAGCCCTCAAGTCTTTAAAAAAGGTTGAGGCCATCGTCCGTGAAGAGATGAACCGCGCCGGCGCGATCGAATTGTTGATGCCCGCCGTTCAACCAGGAGAATTATGGCAGGAAAGCGGCAGATGGGACTATTACGGCAGGGAACTGCTGCGCTTTACGGACCGGCACGACAGGCCGTCGTGCTTCGGACCGACGCATGAAGAGGTAATCACCGACCTGATGCGGGGCGAAATTCATTCCTACAAGCAGATGCCTGTGAATCTCTACCAGATACAGACTAAATTCAGGGATGAGATAAGACCAAGATTCGGCCTGATAAGGGCCAGAGAATTCATAATGAAAGACGCCTACTCCTTCGACAAGGATGAAGAAGGTACCAATCTGAGTTACAATAAAATGTATGAAGCCTATATGCGCATTTTCGGCCGCTGCGGGCTTAGATTCAGGGCCGTCGAAGCAGACAGCGGTCCGATCGGAGGCAGCTATTCTCATGAGTTCATGGTGCTGGCCGAAACGGGTGAAGATGAGATCGCAAGCTGCACCGCTTGCTCGTATGCTGCTAATCTTGAACGGGCCGAGATCAATCCCGCAGAGGTGGATTCAGAAACCGGTGCAACCGAGCTCGAACCGCTCAAGGAGGTGGCAACCCCGGGCGCGCATACAATCGAAGAACTCTGCAGCTATCTTTCCATCGGTCCCGAAGCTATAATTAAAACGCTGATATTCGTAGCTGACGGGGTGCCAGTCGCCGCCCTCGTTCGTGGGGATCATGAGCTTAACGAGATTAAGCTAAAAAATTACCTCGCCGCCGGGGAGGTTGAGCTTGCCGATCCCGCGGTAGTGGCCGAGGTGACAGGGGCTCCTATGGGTTTCGCCGGGCCTGTTGGGCTTTCGGTCCGAATAATCGCCGACTACGAAGTCCGGGGGATGAAAAACATTATAGCCGGCGCCAACCGCGAAGATTTTCATGTAACCGGCCTGAATTCGGGACGGGATTTCGCCCTGAGCGAGTTCGCCGATTTGCGTGTGATCACACCTGAGGATCATTGCCCACGGTGCGGAAAGCCGATAGTTTTCAGCCGGGGGATCGAAGTGGGTCACGTCTTCAAACTAGGTGTAAAATACAGCGAGGCGATGAAGGCCTATTTCCTCGATGAACACGGTAAAGAACGTCCGATCCTAATGGGATGCTATGGAATAGGTATAGGCCGGACTTTGGCCGCCGCCATCGAACAAAACCACGACGAAAAAGGAATCGTTTTCCCAATACCGCTCGCGCCATTCGAAGTCGCGGTTCTGGCGCTTCAGATGCATGAACCAAGCGTGGCCGAAACAGCTGAACAGCTGTATTTAGCACTTTCCGATCAAGGACTTGAAGTGCTTCTTGATGACCGGGACGAAAGAGCCGGCGTAAAATTCAACGACGCCGACCTGCTTGGTATTCCAGTCAGAGTCACCGTGGGGCTGAAGGGGGTTGGGCAGGGCTGCGTGGAAATCAAACTCCGCGGCGAAACACGGACTGAAACGGTGCCTGTGGACAAGGCGGCGGCATTCATCAAGGACAAAGTCAAAAATTTGTATGATTCGCTTAAATGATATCACATCCCAGATTATCTCCTATGACCCGAATGCCGACATAGGCCTTATAGAAAAGGCCTATGTTTATTCCGCCAAAGTTCACCAGGGCCAGATACGGCTTTCGGGTGAACCCTATCTTTCCCACCCCCTGGAAGCCGCCTTTATTTTGTCTCAAATGAAAATGGACGTGGTTTGCATAGCAGCCGGTCTTCTTCATGACACCATCGAGGATACCAACGCGGAACTTGAGGAAATCCGCCGATTGTTCGGCGAAGAGGTGGCAAGCATCGTCGATGGGGTCACTAAAATCGGCAAACTCTCGTTCACCAGCCAGAAGCAAAGACAGGCCGAAAACATGCGAAAAATGATTTTGGCCATGTCGTCCGACATCAGAGTTATTTTAGTAAAACTGGCCGACCGCCTCCATAATATGCGCACCCTTGGATTTCAGTCCGTCGAAAAGCAGCGGCGGATTGCAGAGGAAACACTGGATATCTACGCCCCACTGGCGAGCAGAATGGGCATCTACTGGATAAAATCCAACCTGGAAGACCTGTGCCTATATTATCTCGAACCCGACATCTATCACATGATAAAAACCGGGATAGCGGAAAGACGGGGAGAAAGAGAAAAATTTGTCAGGGAAGTAAAAACAATAATTTCAGAAAAACTCGCCGAGCTAGGCATACAGACAACGGTAAAGGGACGCTACAAGCATTTTTACAGCATTTACAAAAAGATGCGTCATCAAAATCTAAAAGTGGACGAGGTTTTTGATATCATCGCTTTGCGCGTGATTGTTGATTCGGTGACGGCCTGTTATGAGGCATTGGGACACGTTCATTCGATGTGGAAACCTGTGCCTGGACGTTTCAAGGATTATATATCGGTTCCGAAAGCCAATATGTACCAGTCCCTTCATACAACCGTGGTCGGTCCCTACGGCGAGCGAATGGAAATCCAGATACGATCGTGGGAAATGGACAGGGTCGCCGAGGAAGGCATCGCGGCCCACTGGAAATATAAGGAAGGATACGTACCCAGCAGCACCGACGAAAAGCAGTTCATCTGGTTGAGGCAGATACTTGAACTACAGACCACCTTAAAGGACCCTGACGAATTCCTGGACACGGTCCGCATGAATCTTTTTCCGGACGAAGTCTATGTATTCACCCCAGCCGGGGAAGTCAAGGAATTCCCCAGGGGCTCAACACCGGTGGATTTCGCCTACAGCATCCATTCTGAAGTGGGAGAGAAATGTGTCGGCGCCAAGGTCAACGACCGCATGGTGCCGCTGCGTTACCAGCTTCAAAACGGGGATATCGTAAAGATCATAACCTCGCCCAAGCAACATCCCAGCAAAGATTGGCTCGAGTTCGTCAAGACTCCGCGGGCAAAGACAAAAATCAGGCAATGGCTTCGTAATCAGGAACGGGAGCAGAGCATAAGCATAGGTAAAAGCTTGCTGGACAAGGCTCTCGAGCAGGAGCAGATCGAAATCTCCACTCAAACAAAAGCGGAGCATCTTTCGAGCGCCGCCAAGGACCTCTCTTTCCAGTCTGTTGAGGACCTTTACGCACAGATAGGCTTCGGAAAAACGTCAGCCAAACAGGTCATAGGAAAACTCAAACCGAAGCTGGGAATAAGAGATGAGAAGCACGCCGGGTTCGTCACCAAGATGGTCGGCCATCTCAAAAGAAAAAAGAGCGACCAGGGAATTACGGTGAAAGGGGTGAGCAACATGCTGATTCGGTTTGCCAATTGCTGCAACCCTATCCCCGGTGAACACGTCGTCGGTTTCCTGACACGGGGCCGAGGAGTCACCATCCACAACCGAAATTGCAAGCATATCGCCCACTGCGATCCGGAACGACTTGTGGAGGTATCTTGGGAAACCGACCGGGAAGACTCATATGCCGCGAAACTAAAGGTGACCGGTCTGGACAAAAAAGGCCTTCTTGCCGATATCAGCGCGGTCCTGACCCAAAAGGACGCCAACATCCTGCAGGCGGATATAAGGACCACGACTGATCACAAAGCGGTTTTGGTATTCTCGGTCGGTGTAAGCGACTATAAACATCTGCAAGCCATCATGGGGGCCATAAACAAAGTCAAACACGTCCTGATGGTGGAACGTTTATAATGTTATACCGGTGTCAGGGTTTGACTACTTTCCCGGATTTGATGCAACTGGTGCACACACGCATCTTTTTAATGCGTCCGTTGGTAACCGCCCGGACTTTCTGCAAATTGGGATACCAGCGGGTTTTGGTCTTGTTATGAGCATGACTCACGTTGAAGCCCACCCTGGGCCTTTTACCACATATTTCACATACTTTGGACATAGCAAAGTCTCCTTTGTATTTTTTGATCGGCCTGCCGCCGGAAAAAAACGATAACAGGCCGAATAATTTTCAAAAGATTTTATATACTTCTTTTGGAGCCTTCAGGCAACTATTTTTTTGTTTATACAGGAGGACCAACCATTCAAGTAGATATTATAAAACAACCCGACCTACTATCAAAGGATCTCAACACGGTTCCCGGGCGCCTGCGCCATATTCATCTGGTCGGTATATGCGGAACCGGTATGGCATCCCTTGCAGGACTGCTATCGGGCCTTGGTTTTAAAGTTACCGGATCGGATCGCAGCTTTTACCCCCCAATGAGCACATTCCTCGAGGCTCTGAACATTCCGCTGTTTAAAGGGTACCAGGCTGAAAATTTGAATGCAGGGCCTGACTTGGTTGTTGTCGGAAATGTCGTCACCAGGGACAACCCGGAAGCGATCGAACTTGCCAGGAGGTGTATTCCGTATTTGTCTTTCCCGCAGGCGCTGGCTCACTTCTTGCTCGAAAAAACGAAACGAATCGTCATATGTGGTACGCATGGGAAAACCACCACCGCTTCGCTGGCTGCCTGGCTGCTCACCACCGCCGGTTTCGACCCTGTTTGCATGATCGGCGGAATACCACTAAATTTCGACAGCGGTTGCAGGCTGGGAGCTGGGGCTTACTCGGTGGTGGAGGGCGATGAATATGATACCGCTTTTTTCGACAAGGGGCCCAAATTTCTCCATTACCGGCCTGACATCACGGTCTTGACCAGCGTGGAATTCGATCATGCGGATATTTATCGAAATATGGATCACCTGCGGGAAAGCTTTCAGAAGCTTATAAAAATTATACCCCCGGGCGGATTGCTCATAGCAAACAGTGACGATCCTGAAGTTCGAAGACTTGCATCCACGGCATCCTGCCGGGTCGTAACCTATGGCTTTTCCGAAGCATGCAGCGTGACCGCATCCGGAATCTCAAACAAAAACGGCTGCACCGCTTTCGTCGCGATCAAAGATGGACAAACGATAAAGGAACTTTGCACGCCTCTTTATGGAATGCACAACCTATCTAATCTGCTTGCAGTCACAGCCTTGTCGGATGCGTTGGGCATTCCCGCAGAGACGCTCGAACTGGCCTTTTCAACTTTCCGGGGCGTAAAACGAAGGCAGGAGATGGTAGGGGAGCCCGCCGGCATCACGGTGTTGGATGATTTCGCCCATCATCCAACTGCGGTCAATGCGACGATACGGGCCGTCAAGGAAAAATTTGAAAACCGCAGGCTTGTGGCGGTATTTGAACCCAGGTCCAATTCCAGCAGGACGAAAATATTCCAGGAAGCATACTCAAAAGCTTTTAATGACGCTGACCTGGTTTTTATACCCGATCCGCAGAGCCTCGAAAAGATTCCTCCAGAGGAACGGTTTTCATCCGTCCACCTCGTGCAGGATCTGAATGCAGCCGGAATAGAAGCGGTTCATTCGAAGAATACCGGGGAACTTCTCGAAACGCTTTCACGTTCGGCAAAGCCCGGAGATGTAATTTTATTGATGTCAAACGGCGCCTTCGACGATCTTCCCCGACGGCTCGTGAACACGATCGAGAATATGTTTAAGACTGGATAAACTCCAGCTAATAGTGTATATAAAAACATGCTTAACGAGCTGGAAAAAAAAGTTATCAGCCAGATTCAAGGCGATCTTCCAGGGGGGACGACACCTTTCGCCGCGGCTGCAGCCCGTATCGGGATCAGCGAGGAGGAATTCCTCGCCGTGATCCGGAACCTGAAGGAACAGGGAGTCATCCGGAGATTCGGAGCGACACTCAGGCATCAGGAGGCAGGGTATCCGTCTAATGCGATGGTGGCATGGGATGTGCCGGACGATAATATCCCCGCTATCGGGAAAAAGCTTTCAAGTTTCAAGGAAGTCACCCATTGCTATGAGCGCCTACGGCATGCGGATTGGCCTTATAATCTGTACACGATGATCCACGGCACCAGCCGTGATCACTGCCGGCAGATCGCGGCAAAGCTTTCCGAAACTATAAATATTACAAACTATTTGGTTTTGTTTAGTGAGAAAGAATTTAAAAAAACAAGCATGCAATACTTTTAATTTTGGTGGATATTTTTTATCATTACATGAACTTTGATGGCTTCGTAAAAAGTCGAAACAACCATGTTTCTCGGGGTCGGGGTCGCTGTCGGTATCGGAAGTTGACTAACGACCTTTTCGACCCCGACGCCGATAACACGGGGATGGTACGTTTTACGAGCCCATCAACTTCCATTTTAAAGAAGCTAGAGGTAATTTTATGGTGGATTCATCCCACACATTGTTTGAACGTGCACGCGCGTTGATCCCCGGAGGCGTCAACAGCCCTGTCAGAGCCGGAAAATCGGTGGATATAATTCTTCCGTTCATAGCCGCTGCCGAAGGGTGCCATATACAGGACGTGGAAGGCAATGACTATATCGATTATGTAGGTTCCTGGGGGCCCATGATACTAGGACATCGGCACCCTGAAGTAATCGAGGCGGTCCATAAACAACTCGACCGTGGAACCAGTTACGGGGCGTCGACCGAACTTGAAATAGAAATGGCCGAACTCATTGTCAACCTGGTGCCTTCGATCGAAATGATAAGGATGGTCAATTCAGGCACCGAAGCGGCCATGAGTGCAATCCGCCTGGCTCGTGGCTTCACCGGGAGGGATAAGGTTATTAAATTCGATGGATGCTATCACGGGCATTCAGACGGGCTCCTGGTCTCGGCGGGTTCCGGCCTTGCTACCCTCGGCATCCCCGGCAGTCCTGGAGTCCCGACCGATTTTGCGAAACACACCCTGTCGTTGCCCTTTAATGACATAAATGCCGTCGAAACTGTATTTGATTCCATGGGCGAAGACATCGCTGCGGTGATTGTCGAACCGATAGCGGGAAACATGGGTCTTGTTCCTCCAAAAGCTGGGTTCCTTGAAGGATTAAAAAAAATCACTCTGAAGCACGGTTCTCTTCTTATTTTCGATGAAGTCATCTCCGGGTTCAGGGCGGCAGCCGGAGGCGCACAGGAACTTTACAGCGTTTCACCCGATATCACCTGTCTCGGCAAAATCATTGGCGGGGGTCTTCCTGTGGGGGCTTATGGAGGGGCCAAGCGAATCATGAGCAGAATGGCGCCCGAAGGAGACATTTACCAGGCCGGTACTCTGTCCGGTAACCCCCTGGCGATGGCGGCAGGCATCGCAACGCTGAAAATATTAAAGAGGCCGGGGATCTACAATGAACTGGAAAAGAAAAGCTTGCGGCTTTTTTCCGGCCTGAAGCAGGCGGCGGACACAGCCGGCATACCGGTCGCAATAAACCGGGTGGGATCTATGGGAACCATGTTTTTCAGTTCCATGCCGGTCACCGATTTCGCTACGGCCAAAGCCGCTGATCAGGCTGCATTCAGCAGGTTTTTCCGCGGTATGCTCGCCCGTGGAGTGTATCTGGCTCCGTCCGCTTTCGAGACAACCTTCATCTCTTTGGCGCACGGGGATGATGTGATAGATGAAACGATCCGGAAAGCTTCAGAGATAATGTCCTCTCCGGAAATGGAGGCACAGGGTAAAACTGCACAGCGTGGCCTCATTTGAACTAAACCGTTACGCATTCCGCTGCATTGCGTTTTTTGCCTCGGCATAATGGCGGCGTCACACCGCAGCGGATAAGGTGTTTCGCGCATTTATTCACGGGTGGACCGATTATGTTACGTAAGGGCGCATAAAAACCGATTGACTTTGCAGAAGAATTTATGCTACTTCCTTTACCGCGTGTCCGCTGGTGACCGCAGTGGTTATATGGACGAAGACCTCAAACAAACCATCAAAACCCTTGGCCATTTCAGTACTATAGGGCTTGCAATGGCCTTTTCGATTTCCCTTGGGGCCCTGCTGGGCAACTATCTCGATGGGAAATTCGGAACAAAGCCATGGCTCACGATGGTTTTTCTGGGATTTGGTATTGCTGCGGCGTTCCGGAATTTATATCTACTTTACAAGCGGGCGAAGAAATGCTAGCCGAGCACCGTGAAATCATTGGGTTTATCAAAACATTCAACTGGATAGCGCTGTTTGTGCTTGGCGCAGCCAGTTTTTTGCTGATGGGTACAACTTTCACGAGTGGTTTGATCTTCGGCGGGCTGCTGATAATTCTGAATTTCAGTATCTTCGAGCGTTCGATACGGTTGGCTTTTTCCACTTCCAGCGGATTTCGTTTCCGCAAAGCCACGGCCATCGTCAAATATTATATCAGGTTGATTTTGATGGGGGTGGTAATATACATTTTGCTTAAACACGCTTGGGTGCACCCGGTGGGGCTTCTACTGGGCCTTTCGATCGTCGTTATCAGCATAATCGCACTAGGGATTAAATTGCTGATGAAAACATTTCCACGGGAGGCAGCCTAAAAATGGGTTATCATTTTCATTTTATCGATAAAATTTTCGGAGCGCTCGGCTTCGGCCATCTTGCGCATGAATATACTTTCATCACACACTCCTGGTTCGTAATCGCCGTACTGGTGGTGATAGCCATGCTTTCGGTAAGGGGCCTTCAGATGCTTCCCTCCGGCAAGCAAAATGTTTTCGAAGTGTTGATCAGCGGGCTTGAAGATTTCATGGTAGGCGTTACAGGCCCCGAAGGACGTTTTTTCTTTCCATTCATAGCCACGCTCTTTTTTTATATCCTTTTCTGTAACCTGCTTGGGCTGGTCCCCGGTTTTTTTTCTCCGACCGCCAACCTTAACACAACGCTGTCACTGGCTGTCTGCACCTTTATTTACACGCATATCATAGGGTTTAAATTCCACGGATCCAAATATTTGAAGCACTTCCTGGGCCCGGTCTGGTGGTTGGCGCCATTGATGCTTCCAATCGAACTGATCGGTCATTTCGCAAGAGTCATGTCGCTGAGCATCCGGCTGTTTGGAAATATTTTCGGCAAAGAAACCGTCCTGGGCATTTTCTTCCTGCTCGCAGGGCTGTATCTTGCTCCGCTGCCTATTCTATTCCTAGGTATTCTTGTAAGTGTAATTCAGTCAATGGTATTCATGCTTCTTTCAATCATCTATTTCGCCGGTGCGATGGAAGAAGCTCATTAAAAATTTAAAGCCTGATCTGCACATGCAGTGATAGGAAGAAGACAGAAATTCACATATTCTGAAAGGAGGAGGAACATATGTCAAAGAAAGGGTTTGTGGGGGCGCTAACCTCTGCGCTTGTGCTGGGCGCAGTATCTACGGCCTTTGCTGCCGGAAGCGGATCTGAAAATGCGGTGGGACTTTGGAGGATCTTTTTCGGTATCGCTATAGCATGCGGATTCGGTATCGGGGTAGCCGCGCTGGGCACCGGCCTTGCCATGGGCAACGCTATAAACGCCGCCCTTCAGGGTACGGCGAGAAACCCCGAAGCTTCCGGAAAAATCATGACAACCATGATCATCGGCTTGGCGCTCATCGAGTCTCTCTGTATCTATGCACTTGTGATCTGCTTGATCATGGCATTTAAGCTCCCGGATCTGCAACTCATAGTAGAGCTTCTTTTTAAATAGGTTAGGATCACAAATTAAGGGGGTCCGCCCTTAATGCGGACCCCTTCTTTGGTCATGCACATATCCAAACTAACCCGCCCGCCTTCCTTTTACATTATGTCCGTGAAAACATTTTTTCTTTTTATAGCATTATTTTATATGCCAGAAGAGGCTAAGTCATGATAAATCCAGGCATATTCAGAGAATACGATATACGTGGGGTTGTAGGGAACGATTTCCGGGTGGAAAATGTCGCTGAAATCGCCCGCGGCTATGCAGTATATTTAAAACGCAGTGGTAAACGAACTGTCGTTGTGGGGAGAGATTGCCGGGAGAGCTCGACCGCAATTCGGGATACATTTGTCACCGGCCTTATTGAAAGCGGAGTCGATGTCATGGATATCGGGCTGTGCCCTACTCCCGTGCTCTATTTCGCGATACCGCATTTAAAAGCAGACGGCGGGGTAATGATAACAGCAAGCCATAATCCCCCTGAATACAATGGGTTTAAAATTTGCGTCGGGCCAGACACCATTTTCGGCGATCAAATTCAACAACTGCGGGAAATAATCGAGGCCGAAGAACGCGTTGAAGGAAAAGGCTTGGTCACTCAAACCGATGTTATTCCGGCATATTGTGATCATATAGTAGAAAATATCAGGCTCGAAAGACCGGTCCTACTTGCTCTTGATGCCGGTAACGGAACCGGAGGGATAACTGCGGTCCCGATTTTTAAGCGGCTGGGCTGTGAAACAGTTGAGCTGTTCACAGATCCGAACGGCACGTTCCCCAACCACGAACCTGATCCCACCGTGCCCTCGAACATGCAAGCTTTGTCCCGGGCGGTCGTGGAAAAAAAGCTGGAACTAGGCGTCGCCTTTGATGGAGATGCAGACAGCCTGGGCGTCGTGGATGAAAAAGGGCATATAATATATGGGGACATGCTGTTGACTTTATTCGGCCGGGATATTCTCAAAGAAAACCAGGGTGAAAAAATAATCGGCGAGGTGAAATGCTCCCATCTCTTCTATCAGGATATCCAGGCGCACGGTGGCATTCCGATAATGTGGAAAGCCGGTCATTCCTTGATGAAGCAGAAATTAAAGGATGAAAAGGCCCTGCTTGCCGGAGAAATGAGCGGCCATTTCTTCTTCAGCCATAGATATTTCGGTTTTGACGACGCTGTCTATGCTGCATGCCGCCTGCTGGAACTCGTTTCCAGACGTAGGAAGCCCCTGTCGAGTTTTCTGGCCGATATGCCCGCACAGTACAACACTCCGGAGCTGCGTATCGACTGCCCCGAATATCTCAAATTTCCACTTGTTGAGCAGGTGAAGAAAAAACTGCAGGACGGCAATAAAATAATTGACATAGACGGAGTCCGAGTGGTTTATCCCGACGGATGGGCACTGGTGCGGCCTTCCAACACCGGTCCTTTGATTGTACTCCGCTTTGAAGCATCCAGTGAAACAAGGCTTCAGGAGATTCAGGACTACGTTTCCGGGGTGATCGATGAAGCTCGTCGTGAGCTCGTTTCCTTATGAGCCCCGGTGGAAGACGATTATGGCAGGGAATGAGTCCTTTAATAGTATATACGGTGCCTATGAATAAAAAAATAATCGGGGCGGGCTTTCTAACCGCATTTATCATCATTTTCTTCTTATTCTCTCCGTCGTCCAGGAGCGCCCTGGGCCCTCCATTCACATCCGATGACCGGGAAGCAAATGTCCCCGTGCACCATTACGATTCGGAAATCAAAACGGTAATAGGGGCGCCTGAACGTTATATCGTCAAAAACAAGGACACATTCCTGGATATTGCGCGCCACTACCGACTGGGGTTCAACGAAATGGAAGCCCTGTACCCCGACATCGACCCATGGATTCCACCTGCAGGCACATGGCTCGTGCTTCCGACTCAGTGGGTGCTACCAGCAAAGTTGGATAAAGGAATCATCATTAATTCCGCCGAACTCAGGTTATATTTTTTTATGAAGGCCGGCGTGGACCTCGTAGTAAAAACCTTTCCAATCGGCATAGGTGACACGGATTGGCCTACGCCCCTCGGGGAGTTCAAGGTAGGGGAAAAAAGGAAGAACCCCGCGTGGTATGTCCCCCCCTCACTGAGGGAAAAATACCAGGTAAAAGTCATACCGCCCGGACCTGAAAACCCCCTCGGTGAATACTGGATACGGCTGAGTAATTCGAGCTACGGTATGCATGGAACAGACATACCCTGGTCCGTGGGCAGGCTCGTAACACACGGCTGCATTCGGCTTTATCCTGAGGATATCAAACACCTTTTTCAGGAAGTCCAGCCGGGAACACCCGTCAAAATAATATATGAACCGGTCAAGCTGGGAGTGCTTTCAGGCCGGGTTTATGCTGAAGTTCACAGTGACATATATCAAATGATAGATGATTTCGTCGAATACGGTTATCGCCGTCTACAAGAAGAAGGCCTCGCAGAGAGCGTGGATATTGAAAAATTTCATGAACTGCTGGAACGCAAAGACGGTATGCCTACGGATATTTCGCTGTAAGATCAATAGTTATGAAGGGGTGATCGAGTTTTCCTTTATCCCTCGGTGATGTTGTGTTATTATTTAGAATGTTCGTGTTTTGTGGATGCAAACTAAAATACAAAAAGGAGGAATCGCGATGAGTCTCAAAACCGCAAAACAACCGTTGATTTTTTTGGGAATGATTCTCTGCCTGGGGTGGCTCGTAACGGGCTGCGCCACTTCACAGCAACTGGCCGAAGTCCAGGATCAAGCTAATCTTGCACTGGAAACAGCCGAAAGGGCCATGGCGGAATCGCAGGCTGCCAAGGCCGACTGCGCCCAAGCGAACGCAACTGCTGTGAACGCCGCTGAAGATGCCGAAGCATCCGCGATCCGCGCCGAAAGGGCCGCAAGCAAGGCCGAAGCGATGGCGGACAAAACCGAAAACATTTTTATGAAAAAGATGAAAAAGTAAAAAAATTAAGTCCCGCGGATAACTCTGCGGGGCTTAATTTAAAACCCCTGATTCCAACAAACTATCCGACAAGCACAAGTCGCACATCCATCACGTTCGTTTTCGTCGGTCCTGTAATCACCAGATCTCCGGTTTTCTCAAAAAAACGATACGAATTGTTTGCAGCAAGATAGTCAGTCGCCTCTACGCCTGTTTCCTTCCCGCGTTCAACTGTGGTCGGGTCTGCAAACGCACCGGCGGCATCTGTCGGGCCGTCGTTTCCGTCCGTGCCTCCGCTCAGAATCACTACAGGCCCGGCGCTGTTTTCGAGATGAATGGCAGCGGCCAGGGCAAATTCCATGTTGCGACCACCCAGACCCGATCCCTTGATGGTAACCGTGGTCTCACCTCCCGATATAATACACGCCGGTTTTTCCACCGGAAGCCCGCTTGCAAGGATCTCCTTTGCTATTCCGGCATGGACAAGTGCCACATCCCGGGTTTCACCTTCTATCATCGAGGAAAGAATCAACGTATTATAGCCAAGCGCCCGGGCTTTTTCCTCGGCGGCCCTGCACGCAAGGATATTGCTGCCCACTACTATATTGTGAACTTTTTCGAAAACCGGATCGCCTGCTTTCGGAGTTTCAGCTACACGCCCGTCCACCCCGGCCCTTATATATTCCAAAACGGCTGGAGGAATATCCTCCAGGTTGTATTTTCTGAAAATCCGAAGTACATGGTCGAAAGTCGAACCATCTGGTGTAAACGGACCTGAAGCGATTACATCCAGCTTATCCCCCACCACGTCCGAAAGCATCAAATTCACGGTCGTAGCCGGATAAGCGGCCCGTGCCATCTGGCCCCCTTTCGAAGTACTGATGTGTTTTCTCACCGCGTTGATCTCGTTGATGATGGCTCCACATTCCAGAAGCCTCCGAGTTACAGCCTGCTTTTCTTCCAAAGTGATTTCGCCGGCAGGACTCGGCAACAACGCCGACCCACCCCCGGAAATAACTGAAAATATCAAATCCCGTTCACCTGCTTCATGGAGCTTTTCAATCATCCGACGGGTGCCGGAAACCCCACTGGCACCTGGTACGGGGTGTTCCGCTTCAATCAACTCGATCTTCCCGAGAGGCTCTGTGAAACCCACCTTTACGTTCACGAGCCCCGTTGAAATCCGAGACCCCAAAAGATCTTCAAGTGCACGAGCCATCGGGGAACTGGCCTTGCCGCCGCCTACCACGACCACCCGGCGGTAATCCCGGAGGCGCAGGGTTTCTGAAGGCTCCCCCGGCGGGCCAAGTTCAACGACATCGTTTTTAACACGGACAAACCGTTTCACGGCTTGGTACGGATCAACAGGTTTCAGGGAATGTAAAAAAATATCTCGTGCATCCGACCGAAGCCTTTCAAGTCCACGCGTCACTGGGCACCTCCATCGGTTTAAACAATAATAATCTTTTATCATCGTGTAGCATACCTCTATCAGGTTTTCAACGCCAGCAAGTTGATCGCCTCGTAAAAAGTCAAAACGAACCTGTCCCTCGGGGTCGGGGTCGCTGTCGGCGTTGGTATCGGAATTTGACTGGCGACCTTTTCGACCCCGATACCGAGCCCGACGCCGATAACGCGGGCATGGTATTTTTTACGAGCCCAGCAAATTGGCATATAATAAATATTTTCTTGTATTGTCTAATGCTTCTGTTGTTCTGTTCTTGACAATGCAGTGTCTTCCAACTATATTCAGCTGTAATATGATTATATTTTAGCTGCTGTCCGTCTGGAAACTGCCCAGTCGTCCCTTAAGGGTCGGCTCAGCGGTCTGTGCAATTTGACGTAAGCTGCCTTTGCGATGCGCCTACGTTGAGGTTAAGCGCGGACTTCAATGTCTTCATGGGATCGTACGGAGATGTGTAAATGTAAACTTGCATCGTCCCCGTCCTTGATTTCTGGATGGGCACCGGTTATCATTGCTCTGCGCTGTATTTTTAACATGGTCGGCGCAGCAGTTCGGCCGGCCCTTCCTGTCAATCACCATAAACCGGCACAGGCTTTGCTTTTTCCCGGCTGTTGCATCAATAAAGAATTCTGGAAGATACATCAGCGCTGACGATATTCGTGCGGGGTTTAAAGTCTGTAATGGGGGTATGCTTGGAAAGGAGGTGGAACGAGGAATATAATGAATTATGGATTCGCGAACCTTATCACCACTACCATTAAAAGCATTGGGAGGGAAATCATGAGATCGAGCAAATTGGGTTTCATCCTTACGATAATTTTTGTAGCCGCGTTGCTTCCGTTATGTAATCTTGGTGCTTCAGCAAAAACAATAGAACTTACCTACGCAAATTTTTTCCCGCCAAAACATTTCAACGGTGAACTCGGGGCAGCCTGGGCGGAGGAAATCGGAAAAAGGACCGGAGGAAAGGTTAAAATTACGTACTTTCCAGGTGGTGCCTTGCTTAAAGGAGATGAAATATACAGTGGAGTCCTTGACGGAATAGCGGATATCGGGATGTCCTGTTTCGCCTACACCAGGGGTCGTTTTCCGGCAATGGAGGCACTGGATCTTCCGATAGGCTACACGAGTGGAAATGCAGCCACAATGATTGCAAACGAGTTTTATGCACAGTTCAAACCCAAGGAACTCGACGGTGTCAAAATGCTTTATGCGCACGCGCACGGCCCAGGACTTCTTCACAGCAAAAAACCTGCAAAAACCCTCGAGGATTTGAAAGGTATGAAAATACGCGCGACCGGTTTCAGCGCTAAGGTTGCCGCATCATTAGGAGCCGCTGCAGTCGGTATGCCCCAGGGAGGGACATATGAAGCCTTGCAAAAAGGGGTTGTCGAGGGAACCTTCGGCCCGATCGAAGTTCTTAAAGGATGGAAGCAGGCCGAAGTAATAAAATACACGACCGAATGCTACAGCATCGGTTATACTACTGCGATGTTCGTGGCGATGAACAAGGATAAATGGGCGTCATTGCCGCCCGATATCCAGAAGGTGTTCGAAGAGGTGTCCGCAGAATGGATTCCCAAACATGCCGAAGGGTGGGATGCCGCCGATAATGAAGGGCGAGAATTTACCCTCAGTCTTGGAAACGAGATCATACCGCTTTCCGACGCCGAAAGCTATCGGTGGGCCAAGGCCGTCTCTCCGGTGGTAGATGAATATGCTGAAGCGGCAAAGGGAAAAGGCCTCCCCGGATCTGAATATGTTGAATTCATCCGTAAACGGATTGAAGCCCATTCCAAGTAACAAACGCCCGTTCGGCCGGCCGGCGGGAATGGCTCGACAATCGCCGCAGTTACCCGCCGTCCGCCCAACCGGGGCTGTCACGCAATAGGTGTCCAAGCGCTTTTTTATCAACGTTGACGCTTGGGTACTGGGTACAAAATGATCTTGATACCTAGAACAATTAGGCGTATATCGAGTTTTCTCAATGCACTGGCAGGCTGGTCGCTGGTCGCGATGACTTTGCTCACCTGTGCCGATGTTTTGCTGAGAATATTCCGTTTCCCTATCCGTGGCACCTATGAGGTGATAGGCTTCCTCGGGGCCGCCGTAGCGGCTTTCGCCATGGCTCACACTACGCTTCACCGGGGCCATGTGGCGGTTGAAGTGCTCGTCGCCAATCTCGGACACAGGTTGCGATGGATCATATATCTGGTGACCCAGGCATTGAGCATTTTTCTCTTCGCGCTGATAGCTTATGAGTCCCTGCATTACGGAAAAAACCTCAAGGCGGCCAGCGAAGTGTCCCTGACGCTCCAGTTGCCTTTTTACCCTGTGCTGTACGGCATCTCGGTTTCGTCTGTCGTTGTGTGTCTTGTGCTCCTTGTCGATTTCTGGCGTGTCGCCGGTGGTTCCGCCCGTCCCTGGTACCGCTGGTGGGATTAACGTCTCCCGCCCTTTTCAGTTTCAGGGATGGCGGGAGCCGAAATTCAGGAGAAATTAAATGAGCCCTACCACAGTAGGCCTCATCGGCCTTGCGGTTCTTGTGATTGCCCTCTTCTCCCGGATGCCGGTTGGTTTTGTGATGGCTTTGCTCGGGGTTCTGGGATTTGGTTACGTGGTTTCCTGGAATGCGGGGCTCAGCATACTGGCCAAAGACATTTTCGGAGTATTCGGTTCCTACAGCCTTACTGTTATACCTCTTTTCATGCTCATGGGACAGATCACATTTCATGCCGGTATCAGCCGAAGGCTGTTCGATGCCGCCTACGTAATGCTGGGGCACCTTCCTGGAGGCCTGGCTGTGGCCACTGTAGCCGCATGTGCAGGTTTTGCCGCCATTTGCGGTTCAACCAATGCCGCCGCAGCCACGATGGCAACTGTGGCGATTCCGGAAATGAAGCGTTACCGCTACGGCATGGTGCTAGCCACCGGTACGGTCGCCGCAGGCGGAAGCCTGGGAATCCTCATCCCTCCCAGCGTCATCTTTATTGTTTATGGCATCCAGACGGAACAATCGATAGGCAAACTCTTCATCGCAGGCATTACGCCCGGCCTCCTGCTGGCTGTCCTCTTCACTCTGACCATTTACCTATGGGTCAAACGACACCCGGAAATCGCACCCAGAGGCACAAAAACCACCTTTAAAAATAAACTGATTTCGCTGGCAGGAGTTTTTGAAACGCTTTTGCTTTTCGTTCTGGTTATGGGAGGGCTTTTCCTCGGCTTTTTCACCCCCACCGAAGCCGGAGCGATAGGGGCCGGAGGTGCGATAATACTCGGCTTCCTGAGGCGCAGGTTGAGCTGGAAGGGTTTTCTTCAGGCCATTACCGAAAGCACCAGAATTTCTTGCATGGTAATGGTCATTGTGGCCGGGGCGACGGTGTACGGGCACTTTCTCGCGATAACCAGGATCCCATATGCCCTGGCTACCTGGGTAAGCGAACTGGCTTTACCCAATTTTGCAATAATGGCCTTCATCATTCTTATATACTTGGCCGGTGGCTGCTTTATCGACGCCCTGGCTCTCATCCTGCTGACAATACCGATATTCTATCCTGTAGTCACCGACATGGGCTACGACCCGATATGGTTCGGAGTAATCATCGTGCTGGTAACCCAGATGGGAGTCATTACCCCGCCGGTAGGAGTTAATGTCTATATCGTAAACGGTGTGGCCAAAGACGTCCCGCTTGAAAGCATTTTCAAAGGTGCATTTCCATTTCTGGTCGCTCTTGTTATTTGTGCCTTGATACTGATCCCTTTTCCCCAAATAGCTCTTTTCCTGCCCAATTTGATGAAATAGTCTTAAAATTCCGATAAACCGGCCGCTTCGAGGATTTCCAGCACCACTTCCTCCTTTCCGATGGCCATGATGTGCACGCCGTCGCAGATCTTCTCCTCTTTAATCCGGCTTATCATCCGGCCGGCGATTTCGACGCCCTTTTTCAACGCTCCTCCTTTGGGCGCGGAGGCCATTTCATCGATCAGGTTCAGGGGAACCGACACACCCGCCACATTCCTGTTCATGAAACGGGCCATCGGGGCTGAAGTCAACAGGATAATTCCTGCCAGGATTTTCACGTCGAACCTGCGTGCATACTCCATGAAACGTTTGAAGTTATCCATGTCATATACAGCCTGCGTTTGAATGAATTCAGCCCCGGCTTCGATTTTTTTCTCAAACTTTATCAATTGTGGCTCTATAGGGTCGGCTTCGGGGGTTACGACGGCCCCGGCACAAAAACGAACGCGGCCCTTGAGGTCAGCACCGGAAAGGTCTTTTCCACTTTCCATGGTGCGCACGGCGGCCAGAAGTTGACTCGAATCCAGGTCGAAGACGCTCTTGGCTTCCCTGTGATCGCCCAGCATCACAGAATCGCCGGTCAAGCATAAAACGTTGTTGATGCCACGGCTCGAAGCAAACATCAGGTCCGCCTGAAGCGCCAGTCGATTTCGGTCCCGGCATGTCATCTGGAGGATCGGCTCTCCGCCCATTTCTTTGACAAGCAAAGCGCCGCCAAGCGACGGGAACCGCATCACCGAACTTTGGTGATCGGTCAGGTTAAGCGCATCCACCCTGTCCTTCAACAGTCCCACATTCCGGGTCATTTCTTCCAGATCGGTCCCTTTCGGTGGGGCCACCTCGGAAGTGACGACGAATCTACCTGAGTCGAGAGCCTTTTTGAATGCCGAGACCATGGTGTTGTCCTTTCCTCTAATCCCAGTCGCTGGAGTCGAATTTACCCGGCCTGGGTTCTCCAAGGTGGTTCCGGGGCTTTTGGTAAACCCTCATGGCATCTATCCGGCCGAGTTCCTTGAGGCGATTGTAAATCATCGTCCATGCACAGTCCTTACCGGGGTCGATCTCGCATTTTCCTTTGTTGGTCCCTCCGCAGGGCCCGTTTACAAGGCCCTTGTGGCAGGACGTAACCGGGCAGATCCCACCGGTCTCTCCAATTATACAGGTCCCGCACTGGGTGCAAACTTCGTCGAACCGTCCGGCAGCATTCTCTTTTCCGATAAACAATGTATCGAGTGCCGGCACCACGATGCGGTCGAACCCGCGGGCCACGGTCTGAACCCCGAACGCACAGGACATGACCAGCAACGTGTCCGCCTGTTTGATCCTGCCTCCGAATTCTTCGAGCATTTCCCGGGTCAGGTTGTCGCAGGCCACCGGCACGACGGTGGTGCCTGTCACAGTCTTGCCTTTGTTGAAAAGAATTTCTCTCATGGCTTCCACTTCCGGCGCGCCACCCGTTCTTGTCAGCGTCGCACAGGTTCCGCAGCCGATCAGGAAGATTCTGGAGGAAGCTTCGAGCAGGCGTTCTATTTCTTCGATGGGTTTTAGCCGGGTGATGGATCGGATCATTTTTTATTCCTCCCGTTTTTCAAGATCGCATCTAAGGCACCGTTTGGCTTCGAAAAGAGCTTCTTCGACTGTCAGCCCTCTCTCCACCTCCCGGAAGTCCTTGATGCGATCTTCGGGCTTTTCAATTTCAATCTTCACTCTTGGCTGTTCTGCTGCGGATTCCGAATCCATCGCGAGGCCCGTTTTCTGCAGGAGCGGGGTTTTCTCATCGGGCATCCGTATCCGGGACCAGTCCCCTGAAAGATACCTGTCGATGGAAATGGCACCCCGCCTGCCCGATGCAATGGCCCGGATCAGGAATGTGGGGCCAGTCGTGAAATCACCTCCCGCGAAGACGCCGGGGATATTCGTTGCCAGCGTATTCTCATCCACCGCCAAAGTTCCCCAGAGGGCTCTTTCCAACCTGCTGTCTTCCGGAAGAAAAGACATGTCAGGGGCCTGGCCGATGGAGATAATCACATTGTCCGCTTCCACTTGAAGTGTATCGGTTTCATCGCATGATGGGCTGAAACGTCCATCCTGATCGAAGACCGAAATGCAGCGTGAAAAGCCCACGGCTTTGACCCTGCCGTTTTCCGTGATTATCTTGTCCGGGGACCACGACGGATTTATAATGACACCCTCCTCTTCAGCTTCCATTATGTCTTTTTCCCAAGCGGGCATCTCGTCCCGGCTTTCCAGGCAGAATAGCTGAACGTCTTCGGCGCCGGAGCGAAGGGCGGTCCGGGCGACGTCCACGGCCACATTTCCGCCTCCGATGACGACTGTTTTTCCTGACAACCGTGTACCTTCACCTGTTCTTATGTTCCGGAGGAAACCGAGACCGTAGTCAAGACCAGCAAGGCCGTCTTCTTCTCCAGGAATTCCAATGCGTTTGCTGGCCTGAGCTCCGGCTGCTATAAACACCGCTGCGAACCCTTCCTTTAGCAGGTCATCCACCGTGTGGTTGGCATCTATCGGAGAGTTGTAGATTATCCTGACCCCGGAGCTTTCGATGTGGAGGATCTCCATTTCAATGATGTGCCGGGGAAGGCGGAACTCGGGCAGTGCGATGGAAAGCATTCCACCTGGAACCGGTTGGGCCTCGAAAACCGTCGTTCGATACCCGAAACGCGCAAGAAAATAGGCGCATGTGAGTCCAGCGGGGCCTGCCCCTATCACGGCCACCTTCTCGTCTCGGGTCACCGGGAAAGGCTTGCGTTCGGCTCCGTGTTTTTCATAATGCCTGTCAGTAGCAAATCTCTTGAGCGCGCGGATAGCCACCGGATCGTCCAGTTCTCCCCGTCTGCATTTGTATTCACAGGGGTTGATGCAGACCCGGCCACATACGGCCGCAAAAGGATTTTTCTCCCTGATGATTTCAACCGCGGTGTCATAGTCGCCGCAGGCGATGGCCGCCACGTAATTCGGTACGTCTATACCTGCCGGACATGCATGCTGGCAAGCAGAAATCACCATCGAATCACAAACCGCCCCGGCGCAGCGATGTTCCCGTATATGATCCCTGTATTCTTCTTCGAAGTAGGTCAAAGTCGATATTACAGGTTTGGGGCTCGCCTGCCCCAGACCGCACAGGGAAGTCTCCATCATGGTATCCCCGATGGATTTGAGGGCTTCGATGTCGGCGTCCCGCCCTTTTCCGAGGGTTATACGTGTTAGGATTTCGAGCATCTGGGTGGTGCCGAGCCTGCACGGGGCGCATTTGCCGCATGACTCGGACTGAGTGAAGCTCAGGAAAAATCTCGCTATTTCAACCATGCAGTTGTTTTCATCCATCACCACCATGCCGCCTGAGCCCATGATCGCTCCGATCCGCTGGAGGGTGTCGTAGTCTATGGGCAGGTTCAGGAAGCGGGCCGGCACGCACCCCCCGGCGGGGCCGCCCATCTGAACCGCTTTGAAGCGACGGCCTTTCGGGATTCCGCCGCCGATATCGAACACCACTTCCTTGATGCTGGTTCCTATCGGCACCTCCACAAGGCCTGTGTTGTTGACCTTGCCTGCAAGCGAAAAAATCTTGGTCCCCTTACTCTTGCCGGTTCCCGTCTCCGCATACCAGGCGGCGCCGTGGTTTATTATCAAAGGGATGTTGGCCAGGGTTTCCACGTTGTTGATGTTGGTGGGTTTGCCGTCAATTCCGGATTGTGCGGGAAACGGCGGTCGAGAATTTGGCATCCCGCGCCTGCCTTCTATCGAAGCCATCAATGCGGTCTCCTCCCCGCACACGAAGGCTCCTGCGCCCATTTTAAGCGACAGCTGAAAATCGAAGCCCGTACCCAGTATGTTTTCGCCCAGCAATCCAAGGGATTCCGCCGCGGCTATGGCTGTAGTCAAATGCTCGACGGCGATGGGATATTCTTCACGTACATATATGAAACCGTACTGGGCGCCGATGGCGTACGCGCCCACAAGCATCCCTTCGATCACCGCATGGGGGTCCCCTTCCAGTATCGCGCGGTCCATGAAGGCCCCCGGGTCCCCCTCGTCTGCGTTACACACAAGATATTTCGGATCGGCACCGGCCCGGCGCGCGAAGTCCCATTTGAGTCCGGTA
Source organism: Desulfatiglandaceae bacterium (assembly GCA_046498185.1). Lineage (GTDB taxonomy): Bacteria > Desulfobacterota > DSM-4660 > Desulfatiglandales > Desulfatiglandaceae > CAYXDR01. Next base: position 46,014 of record JAWOBE010000051.1, read on the forward strand.
GGAAAACCGGCACCTCCACGACCCCTGAGCCCGGAAGCTGCAACCTGCTCGACGACCTCTTCCGGGGTCATCCTGGCAAGGGCTTTTGCAATGGCTTTGTAACCGCCTGCGGCGAGATAGTGATCGATTCGTGTGGGGTCTATCCGGCCACAGGAAGCCAGCACCCGGCGCACCTGCTTTTGGTAAAACGGTATCCGGTTGCGGTGATACACGGGTTTGCCGGTTTTCGGGTCCCTGTATGCCAACCTCTCGATAAGCCGGCCCCGGCTCAGGGTTTCACCGACGATTTCAGCTGCATCGGCGGGGTCAACTTCCTGATACTGGATACCTTCAGGTTCGATCGCGATCACAGGTGCCTTCGCGCAGAAGCCGTGACAGCCGGTGGAGCGGATTTCGACGGAATCTCCGAGCCCCGCGCGCGAAATTTCCTCGGCCAGCGCGTCTCTAACGGCCGTGGCGCCGTAGGCTCTGCAGCCTGTCATACACACATGCACCTCGGTCTTCTTCCCCGCGGATTCGGACTGCAGCTTGCTCCGCAACCATTCCAGCCCACCGATGGAAACGAGTCTGTCCATGGATCCTACTCGTCCTCTCCGCCTTTTCCGTATTCACGGAGAAGGCTGATGACCTTCGTCGGGTTGAGCTTCCCGAAATACTCCCTGTTCACCATCATCGTCGGAGCGAGAAAACACGCCCCCAGGCAGGCGACGGTTTCAAGCGTAAAGCGGTAATCCGTCCCCGTCTCCCCCTCTTCGAGTCCGGTTTCCTTCTTGATCAGCCTGAGAATACTCCGGCCGCCTTTGACATGGCAGGCGGTTCCCCGACACACCCGCAGCACATACCGGCCCTTGGGTTTCAGCGAAAATCCGGAGTAGAAGGTTATGACCCCCTGGACCTGCGAAGGAAACATTTTCAATGCGGAGGCGATCGGTTCGATTGCTTCCGGGGGCAGGTACCCGAACTCGTCCTGGACTTTCTGCAGGAGCGGGATCAAAGCCCATTTCTGCTCACCGCGGTATTCGATGATTCGGTCAAGCTTTTCCCTGTCGAATCCTTTAAGTTGCATCGAGATGACTCCGACATTCAATTTTGCTGATTTTCACCCGGCAGGTTCTCCAGCCGGGATAGGGCCACTTCAAACCTTCAAGCTCCACCAAGTTCATCACATCGTTTCGTTGAAATCCCTGAGGAACGAAAACCCGTCCCCTCGGCAGTCCGTGATGGATTGAATATCCTCTTTCGATCGCACCTGCCCGGGATTCCACTCTGATCCCGTCCTTTTCGGTCAACCCGAGTATCCTGACGTCCTCCGGGCAGATTTCCACGTTCCCGTGCCTGACGCACGAAGAGATCCTTGCAGACCTCCGTGTCCTGGTACCTCCCCCGGCATGCCAGTGAAGCGGGCCGATCAACGCGGTAAACGGGTATTGTTCGTCAGGCCGGGTGGAGGCGGGCGCCTTGGAAATTATGAAAGAAAACTTTGGGCCGCCAGGAGCGAAAGGCGTGCCGGCCCCGGCGTTTTCGAGCCATTCCCGCCGGTGGCTCCCCAGATTGCGGTAGAGCGGCACCGCCCGCCTTATCTCCTGCCTGATTTCGTCAACGGTGTCATAGTGCTCCACATGCCCCATCTTTTTCGCGAGAAGAGAGAGGATTTTCCAGTCGGGAAGCGCATTACCCGGCGGCGCCACGACCTCAGAAAAAGCCTGGATCCTGCCTTCCATATTCGTAAAAGAACCGGCCTTTTCAGCGAAGGCCGCACCCGGAAGCACCAGGTGGGCCAGATCGATCGTACTGTTATGAACGATGTCCTGAACCACAATGAAATCCAGTTTTTTAAAGGCATTTTCCACCCTGGTAGAATCCGGGAGCATCCTTGCGAGATTTTCACCCATGATATAAAGGCCCCTGAGCGAACCTTTTTCGGCGGCTTCTATCACCTCCGGCAGGTCGAGGCCCGGGGCAGGGGAAAGTTGCGTATGCCAGTGTCTTTCGAATGCCTTCCTCGCACCATCGTCCGCGATACTGCACCTGCCGGGAAGAAGGTCGGGTGCAGAGCCCATATCCAGAGAGCCTGCGAGGTTGTTTTCGGCGATGGGGACGAAAAAGCCGGCATTTTCGGCACCGATGCCGCCGGTGGCGAGCGCCAGATTGAATGCCGCGTTGAAGATTGACTCTCCGCATTCCCGTTCGAAGATATCCGGTCCTAAAACCAGCGCTATCTTCCTGCCTGCCAGAAGTCCGGCGGCCTTCAAGATTTCAGACTTAGCCTGGGCGGGCAGGTTTGCCGCACTGTCCCGGACCGAATCCCTGAATTCCTGATAGCCATCGGTGAAACTTTCGATATACCCGGCATCTATACCCCCCAGCTGAATCAGCCGGTCGGCGACCGCATCGAGAAGCGCCGCGGCTCCCGAATCGGCGTCGCCGCACCACTCGGGCC
>JAWOBE010000070.1:0-11227 GCA_046498185.1 Desulfatiglandaceae bacterium
CTTCCTCTCCTCCTGTTCCAGCCCGGATTTCCAGGATCGTATTCCGCTCGTCGTGGGGATCCTTCGGTAGCAGTAACAGCCGGATTCGCTCCTCGAGAGATTCCATCCGGCCTTCAAGCTCTGAATTTTCATCCCTGGCAAGTTTAGCCAATTCCGGATCAGGATCATTCAGAAGTGAGAGGTTCCCCTCCATTTCCTCCCGGACTTCCTTCATCTCCCGGAAGGCGCTCACTATCGGCTCCAGACCCCTGTGTTCCTTCGCATATTTCTGGTAGACCTTCTGATCCTTGATTACATCCGGTAGAGCCAATTTCCCTTCAAGTTCATCGAACCGAGCTTCGATTTCTTCAACTTTTGGGAACATTACTTCTGGGCTTTATCATTGAATTTAGCGTATTTACGCCTAAAGCGTTCAACCCTTCCGGCTGAGTCAACCAGCTTCTGTTTGCCGGTAAAAAACGGGTGGCACTGCGAACAAATTTCTACGTGGATCTCTTCAGACGTGGATCCTGTTTGAAACTCATGGCCGCACGCGCAGCGTGCGGTGGTCGAAAAATATCGTGGGTGAATTCCTTTTTTCATTATTTTGGAATCTCCTTCTGTTTTAAAATAGCATATCAGTGCATAAGCCAACATATTTCAACAAAATACACCGATAAATAGCAAAGGAACAAAAATATCACTCGCTCATAGAACCCAGAAACTCTTTATTATCTTTCGTTCCTTTAATTTTTTCAAGCAAAAATTCCATGCTGTCCACGGGAGTCAACGGCGCAAGCAATTTCCTCAGAATCCATATCCTGTTCAAAACCGCCTGTTCTATAAGAAGTTCCTCCTTCCTGGTACCGGATCTGTTTATGTCTATCGACGGGAATACTCGCCTGTCGCTTAGCTTCCGATCCAGGTGTATTTCCATGTTCCCCGTGCCTTTAAACTCCTCGAAAATAACTTCATCCATCCTGCTGCCCGTGTCAATTAAGGCAGTGGCGATTATAGTCAGGCTTCCGCCTTCCTCCACGTTGCGGGCGGCGCCGAAGAATCGTTTGGGCTTATGCAATGCGTTTGAATCGAGGCCGCCCGAAAGGATTTTCCCGCTTGGAGGAACAACCGAATTGTAGGCCCTCGCCAAACGCGTGATGCTGTCAAGCAGTATCAACACATCCAGTTTGTGTTCAACAAGCCTTTTTGCCTTTTCTATAACCATTTCAGCCACCTGGACATGGCGCTGCGGCGGTTCGTCGAACGTCGAACTGATCACTTCCGCCTCGACGGATCGAGCCATATCGGTAACTTCTTCGGGCCGTTCATCTATCAGCAGCACTATTTTGTGAATATCCGGATCATTTGCCGTTACACTGTTTGCGATGTTCTGAAGCAGCATCGTTTTTCCGGTTCGGGGAGGTGCAACGATCAACCCCCTCTGCCCCTTGCCTATCGGAGTCATGAGGTCCATTATTCGTGAAGAGAGGTTTTCCGAACTTTTCTCCAGGCTTATACGGTCGTTCGGATATAAAGGAGTCAAATTGTCGAAAAGGATTTTTTCCCTGGCAATTTCGGGATCTTCATGGTTGACCTTCTCGACCTTCAAAAGAGCGAAGTAACGCTCTGAATCCTTCGGAGGCCGTATTTGACCGGCAATGGTGTCGCCTTTTCTCAAATTGAAACGCCGGATCTGAGAAGGGGAAACATAGATATCATCAGGGCCCGGAAGATAGTTGGCATCCGGAGCACGCAAAAAACCGAAACCGTCCGGAAGAATTTCAAGAACCCCCTCTCCGCTGATAAAGCCGTTGCGTTCGGAATGCGCCTGAAGCAGAGAAAAAACAAGTTCCTGCTTGGGCATACCGGAGGCCCCTTCGATGTTAAAATCCTTTGCCATAGTTGTAAGTTCACTGATTTTAAGCTTTTTTAATTCAATAAGATTCATTGTACAGCTCCATTAATATGTTGTATTGTTTTTTCCTGGCAGTACTCAATGACCCGGACCTTGCATTAGAAACGATGCCGAGACTGGAAATGCGGAAAATTTTCTGCTGCGCGCCGTGTGCTTCGGTGAGATCAATTCGATGCCGAATTTAAAAACCGGAAAAATGGGTAATAACGTCGAATGTTGTATTGTTAAATTTACCCGGTCTCTGCCGAATAATCCGGGAGGCAGGTAATACCATGCAAACGCACTAAATATAATTCATCTCCCAATCATGTCAAGCCTTTAATTACGCGTGGAATAAACTGAATCCAGCACCTTTAACACGGAACTGAAATCCTCCGGCAGGCGGGATATAAAAGTCATCCTCATTCCATTTTCCGGATGGGTGAAAATCAGCTGAAAAGCATGAAGCAAATGCCTCGAAAGCCCGGGAAGAATGCCCGCGGTTCTCAGCGCGTGACCGTTCCATCGCGACATTCCCCGGCCATACACCGAATCTCCGACAACCGGGAAACCAATGTGCGCCATATGAACCCTTATCTGGTGCGTCCTACCGGTCTTGAGCTGCAGTTCAATTTCAGCGAAGTCTTGGCCATAAACCTTTTTCCTTTTCCAGAGGGTTATGGCACGTCTTCCCTTGGAAGGCGGCAGCACGAACATCTGTTTGCGCTTTACCGGATGCCTGCCTATTGCGCAGTCAACCCTCCCGCGTTTTTCCGGTGGAACGCCGTGTACCAAAGCCAAATAGGTTTTTTCGACTGTGCCGGAAGCAAACTGCCTCGAAAGATTTTCATGAACCCTATCGTTTTTGGCGACCACCAGCACCCCGGAAGTTTGCTTGTCCAGCCTGTGAACGATACCGGGCCTCAACACGCCGCCCATCCCCGAAAGATCGTCACAATGATATAGAAGGCCATGCACCAATGTACCGTGCTGATTGCCGGGAGCCGGGTGAACAACCAGGCCCGTCGGTTTGTCGACGACTATTATCGCCCGATCTTCATAGAGAATTCCAAACTCCACCGCCTCGGCCTCAAGTAATGAAACAGGCGCCGGTGGATCAATTAAAATACGATCACCAGGATGCAACGGCCGACTCGGTTTGATCTCCTGATCGTTGACCCTGATGTGACCTTCCTTTATCAGGCACTGTAGTCTTGAACGAGAAAATCCGATGCCTTCATCGGCAAGAAAAACATCAAGGCGCACTCCCTCACGGCCTTGTTCGTTGAAAACCAGTTCTTTACTATCATGAGTCACTTGCGTAGGCGGCAATCAGGCAAATATTTTTTCAAGATCCTTTTCCACCTGATCTTCCTTTACTTGCCTGGCGAGGGAGATTTCCTTAACGAGCAGATTTTTTGCAGTATCGAGCATTTTCCTCTCGCCAAACGACAATTCCTTGCTGATTTTCAGCATAAGAAGATCACGGTATACTTCGGCCACTTCAAACACGGACCCGGTTTTGATTTTTTCCATATAATCACGATATCGGCGATTCCATGTCTGGTTGTCCACAACCGTATTTCGTTCCCTGAGAATAGAGTAAAGCCTGGGTACATCATCCTCGTCAATAATTTCCCTAAGCCCCACAGTGTCTACGTTTCCGATGGGAATCATTATGATCATGTCATTATCGAGAATCCTCATGACATAAAAATCCTGCTTGCATCCGGAAATCTCCTGGCTTTCGATCCTCTCGATCACCCCGACTCCATGTGCAGGATACACGGCCAAATCGTGCACCTTGAACATCTAACGACCCCCACACTTACAACAAAATACACACAACCGACGCGCCCAGGTAAAATCAACCGGGGCGACGCATCAGGCATTGAAAAGCAGCTAGAATGAAACGCGCCGAGGTCATCGTGCCTGAATGGATCTGGTTTTAAATCACATTCAGGCACACCTCATGTAAAAGTTATTATACTACTATAGCAGAAGCCCTGCAACAGGAAGAATCGGAGCGATGACGAGAGAAACAACGGACATAAGCTTTATAAGAATATTCATCGCAGGTCCGGATGTATCCTTGAAAGGATCACCCACCGTGTCGCCTACAACCGCGGCCTTATGATTATCCGACCCTTTCCCGCCAAAATTCCCCTCTTCAATATACTTTTTAGCATTGTCCCACGCACCTCCGCTGTTGGCCATAAAAAGCGCCAGGAATGCACCCATTACAAGTGCGCCCAGCAGCAGACCACCTAGGGTTTCCGCCCCCAACAGGACACCCACTACAACCGGCGTCAACACCGCAACAAGCCCGGGCATAACCATTTCCCGAAGTGCCGAAGCCGTGGCGATGGAAACACATGTTTTAGGGTCCGGTTTCACGCCTTCCTTGCCTTCCAGCAGACCCGGAATTTCCCTGAACTGACGCCTTATCTCTTCGACTATACTGAATGCGGCTTTACCTACCGAAGTCATTGTCATAGCGGCACACACCATCGGGACCATTCCCCCGATCAAAACGCCTATGACAACCATAGGATTCTTGATGTCAATTACATCCAGACCGGCGGCCTGAGTAAAAGCGACAAAAAGCGCAAGAGCGGTCAGGGCCGCCGAACCTATAGCAAAGCCCTTTCCGATAGCTGCAGTGGTATTTCCAAGTGCATCCAGGCTGTCTGTAATTTTCCGTGTTTCCGCTCCCAATCCCGACATCTCGGATATTCCGCCGGCATTGTCGGCGATAGGCCCATAGGCGTCCACAGTCATCGTCGCACCCACGGTTGCAAGCATCCCCACAGCGCTCAATCCAATGCCATAAATTCCAGCGGTTTTGTAACCTATAAACGTTGCGATGCAGATTCCGAGCATGGGCAGCCATGTAGATTGCATACCAACCGCCAAGCCCGAAATAATAACCGTGGCGCTCCCGGTCTTAGACTGGCTCGCGATGTAACGGACCGGGGGACCGGATGTATAATACTCCGCCAGGAGCCCTATCGCCATACCGCACAAGAGCCCTGAAAATACCGCCCAGAAAGACCCCATAGGCATATGGATGCCCTTTGTCACAATTATAGTAAGGACCACGAACACAGCACCAGCAACGAAAGTGGTGTACCTGAGAGCTCCGGCCGGGCTTCCTGATTGGAATATCCTGATCGAAAAAACGCCTACGAAAGAACTTAGGAGCCCCGCAATCACCACGAGCACGGGGAAAGCCATATATTTGAGCTTTATCGCGGTCTCCGCCATCCCCGGAAAATCGGCCAGGATTTCAGGTGTTAGAGTCATCGTAGCCCCTATAGCCACAGTCGCGATCACCGAACCCACAAAAGATTCGAAAATGTCCGCGCCCATACCCGCGATATCCCCTACGTTGTCTCCGACATTGTCAGCGATAACGCCGGGGTTTCGTGGGTCATCCTCCGGGATGCCTGCTTCAACCTTGCCTACAAGATCCGCTCCCACATCCGCCGCTTTGGTAAAGATACCGCCGCCGACACGAGCGAAAAGTGCGATCGAACTCGCGCCCATCGCAAAACCGTTTATATATTGTGCGCTTTCAGGGTCCCCGCCATATATCCAGAACCAAAAACCCACACCAAGCACACCCAGCCCAGCGACGGCCAAGCCCATTACAGAGCCCGAAAAATATGAAACATTCAGCGCCTTGGCCTGCCCCTCGGTGTTGGCTGCGGCTGCCGTCCTTGAATTTCCCCTGGTGGCGGCGGTCATACCGGAAAAGCCTGCCGCCATCGAACAAAGCGCTCCTGTAAGGAAAGCGACTCCCGTTCTGATCGATATGAACAGTGCGAGCAGGATGAAAACCGCTACGATAAAAATACTCAGCACTGTGTATTCTTTCCTGAGGAAAGTCATCGCTCCCACATGAATAAGTTCTTCCAATTCCTGCATCACTTTGCTGCCATTGGGTTGTTTCTTGACGTAATTGTAGATCAAGAACGCGATGATCAAACTGATGATCCCGAGAAATGGGGCAAGAATGGTCATTCCCTGCATTAGCCTTGAACCTCCGTTTTGTGAATTTGGCGCCTGTTGATTTGGTTCATCAACCTGTCGATTCCGTCCGCCACAAACCGCTCGCAGCACTCCCCCACGGTCCGCAGCACCCCTTCAACAATCTCCGCTTCATCAGCGTAAAAGCGGGACAGAACATATTTATCAACCGCCTCGCGGAAACGAGGTCGGCCGATCCCGATTTTCAATCTCGGAAACTCACCGCTTCCCAGATGGCGAATAACCGAAGAAACCCCTTTATGCCCTCCGGCACCACCCCCGGCCGTCGCTTTCAAACGTTCCAACGGGAGATCAATATCGTCATGGACGACCAGTATGGAATTGAGCGGGATACTGTAATAATCCGCGCAGGCCTTCACTGACTGACCGCTCAAATTCATGTAGGTGCGCGGACATAAAAAAACAGCCGAGCGCCCGCAGACAATAGAACGGGCACTGTCACCACTGAATCTCCGCGAAGACATCGCCAAGCCCAACCGTCCAACGAACGCGCGCACCGCGTCAGCACCCACATTGTGCCGCGTGCCGACATATTCCGGAACAGGATTGCCCAGCCCTACTATCAGACATTTCCCTTCTGAGGAGCTCACAGGCAGATCTCTTCAGGGTTCCGGGATACCTCAGTCTTCAGCTGATTCGTCCCCGGTATCTTCTCCTTCATGTTCCTCTTCTGCCTCTTCGGCCTCTGGTTCAGCCTCTATTGAAGGAGCCGCAATGGTCGCGACGGCCAGATCTTCCTCTTCCTGGACTGTAAGCCCGGACGGAAGCGGAATGTCCTTTATATGAAGGCTGTCACCGATGCCCATATCGGAGACGTCGACTGAAATCTTGTCTACAAGTTTGTCCGGAAGACATGAAACCGTGAGGTAACGTCTGATGTTTTCTAGAATTCCGCCCTCTTCGACTCCTGCAGGAGTGCCGGTAAGCTCGATAGGTATCTCGAGCGTGATCTCTTCGTCCATTGCTATTTCATGAAAATCCGCATGCCGGAAAAACTGTTTTACAGGATCTATTTGCAACTCTTTCAAAATAACGGTGTGTCGATCCGCATTATTTTCTCGTTGCACCTGGATATCTATAAGAGAAGATTCCCCCGCTCCCTGTCTTAAAAGCCGCTCGAGGCTCACGGTATCCACAGCCAACATAATCGGTTCATTTTTTCGACCGTATAGAACCGCCGGAATCCTGCCTTCTCTTCTTAATTTCCTGGCCGCTCCTTTTCCGGTCGTTTTGCGGACATCGGCGGCTATAGTATAATTACTCATAGGTTCCTCCCAGATATAAATCTCTCATCGATTCACGCAAGAATCGTTAAACGAACAAAGTGCTGACCGATTGAGAATAATGAATTCTTTTTATAGTCTCACCGATGAGTTCGGCTATCGAAAGAACAACAATTTTATCGCATTGCTTGCTTTCCGCAGGAATAGTGTTCGTTACCACAAGGGTGTCTATCGGTGACTCATTTATACGTTTTATAGCCGGCCCGGAAAGCACCGGATGAGTGCAAAAAGCATGCACTGATTTAGCCCCTCTCATTTTTATTGCAAGGGCCGCCTGTGTCAAAGTCCCGGCAGTATCCACCATATCGTCCAGTATCACTGCGATTTTGCCCTCCACCTCGCCGATAATGTTCATTGCTTCAGCTATATTAGGAGCCTCGCGCCGTTTGTCGATGATGGCCAGCGAGGCATCGAGCCGTTTCGCAAACGCCCGCGCCCGCTCGACCCCACCTGCATCAGGTGATACTATCACAGTACCGGTGGAAAATCTGGGCTTAATATATTTTAATAGAACGGGCGCAGCGAACACATTGTCCACAGGGATATTGAAATACCCCTGGATCTGTCCGGCATGAAGGTCCATAGCCACGACACGGTCCGCCCCCGCAACTGTTATCAAGTCAGCCACCAGTTTCGCGCTTATCGGCACCCTCGGCTTCACTTTCCGATCCTGACGGCCATAACCGTAATAAGGGATGACCGCGGTAATCCTTTCCGCAGAAGCACGCTTAAGTGCATCAATTATAATCAGAAGCTGCATGAGGTTATCGTTTACAGGCGTGCAGGTCGATTGTAAAACGAAAGTATCCTGTCCCCGGATATTCTCCCCGATCTCAATCAAAACTTCCCCGTCACTAAAAGTCTTCGCTGTAATGTTGCCCGGTTGGATACCCAGGTAATCACAAACTTGCAATGTCAAGGCGGGATTGGATGTCCCCCCGAATAATTTCATGTCCACGGCCCAGAAAACCCTTTCCTTTCGGAATTTTGAATGCCACCCATACGAATCCGCGCGAGCACTGAAATATGGCTGGGGTGGGAGGATTCGAACCTCCGAATGCGGGCTCCAAAGGCCCGTGTCTTACCGCTTGACGACACCCCAACAAAAATTACAAGCCCCTGACTGCAAAAACCTGCCCCAGCTCCAGGGAAGATACCACACGGGCGGCATCGTTCAAACGATCCCTGTCCTTAAACACACCAAATACACTGGGTCCGCTGCCAGACATAGACGCACCCGCAGCGCCCGCTTCAAGGAGTGCCTTCTTGATAGTGAGGATCACCGGAAAATAAGAGGCGGTAACCTTCTCTAGATCGTTTTCCAGTAGCCGCGAGATCTCAAAGGGCTGCTTTTTCAAGTAATTTAGTATATCTTCAGTTGAAGTTGATGTCAACTCCAATTTAAAGTTACGGTATGCCCACTCCGTTGATACGCTGCAGGCGGGCTTTACGATCAGGTACCACAAACGGGGCCACAAATCCAGGGGCTCAAGTATATCACCTACACCTGTTGCAATGCACGCCTTTCGATAAAGGAAAAACGGGACATCGGCTCCCAGCTTCGCGGCGATTGCCGTCAAGCGCTGTTGCGGTAAAAGTTTTTTATGGTGATCATTAAGGGCGATCAACGTCACGGCCGCATCACTGCTCCCTCCTCCAAGCCCGGCGGCAACAGGTATAACCTTGTCTAGTGTCAGACGAATACGAGGAGTGATTCCTGCCTCCATATAAAAAGCTTCAGCGGCGCTGAACACCAAATTTCCCTCTCCGGAGGGCAAAGACAACCCTCTGCATGTAAGCTGAATTCCTGGCTCCTGCGTAGAATGCAAATGTATATAATCGTAGAGATCCACCGGAACCATCACGGAAACAAGGTTATGATAGCCATCGGATCTTCTCCCGACTATCTTCAACATGACATTGATTTTGGCCGGGGCCTGGATACGGCGGTTGATCGATTCCAACTTCATCGGGGGGGTTATATGCTCCAGATATTGGACCGGCCCTTTTTCCGAACCGGGAAACATAATGGTTATCGTTAAAATAAAAAAGGCGAACAATTATTTTGCGGCCTTGACATATCGCCACCGGAGATCGGTCAGCACTGTTTCTGTGAATTTCCGCTCTTCTTCATTTAAATTGCCTTGAGTCTTGTCTTTCAGCATCGCTATCGTATCTATGGCATGTTTCGCCAGAGGCAAATCCTGTGCACTCTCCCCGCTTTGCGGATCCGCAATTTCACCAAGGTGCAGCAAAGCCGATGAACTCAAGCTGAAAATCAAAGAGGTGAAATTCACTTCCGGGAGAGGCGTTGAACCTCGTTCGGCCTTTTTCGAAGTCTCGTCACCTCCGGCGGAAGACTTTTCATATTTTTGCCTCGCAGCCTCCTCCTGCTCTTTCACACGCCCTTCACCGCCAAAAGCCCGCCTGTCTTTGATGACAAACCCTTTCTCTTCTTCAGCCATATCATTGCTCCTTTACAGATGTAAATCAGCCGGATGCGGACCCCCGTATAATCTGCAATCGAAAACGGAAAGATTTTACCATTCGCCGTTGGATTGTCAAGACGGATGTAGGGAGCCTGGAACTCCGATATAAGGATCGTTCGAAGCATTCTGTTGGCGTTGTGTTTTCCGGGCGGGAGCCCGGCCTGCCTGAGCTATGATTTGGGGCAGTACTTGGCGTATATGGAATCGCGGGTGATATCGAGTTCTTTCTCGACGTCATAAACGGGCACGTTTGCGAGGAGAAAGACTTCATGGGAAGGGAAAATCCCGAAGTGGTCGCCGACAAATACGATGAGCTTGTTTCTGTTCATGGCCTTGAGTTTCTGTCGGTACATCTTCCATGTGCTGTGTTTGCCCCGGATCTCCAGTTTCGACTGATCCTTCTGCCATTTCAGGAAGCCTGTGGTCAGCGCTTTGATCGCCATGGTCGTGTACACCTGGACATAGACACCTTCTTTTGTTTTTTTCGGGGGGTGTTCGAGGTGCCAGTTTTGCTTCAACTCCCGGAAAAGTTTATTCTCCATGAGGCTTCGGTCATCATATCGATCGAAAGTGACGAAGGGGTCTTTTACATCGATATTTGTGACAAAGACCACCTCTTTTCCCGGCAGGGGTGTTTTGTTGTCCCATTTTTGGACCACCACCGCATTGAGAGGGATGGGCTCATAGTCTTTCTTGGTCGTCCCGTTGGCCTTGGAGCCTTGCGGGTTGAACCAATCGCAGGTCATCAGGTCAGGCACACCTACGAGAGTGGTTGTAAGCTTTTCGGTGTACCTGCTTTTGCCATAGCCGTGAGAAACTTGGGCTTCCCGGCTTACAGGAGGCAACCCCTCGGAGTCCAAAGCGAGTTGCCTGGCATCCTTTGCCGCTTCCATGTTTCTCTTGAGCGGAATGACGAACTCCAGGCCCTGTTGATCGATCTCATAGAGGACTTTGCCGTCAAGGAAGCCACGGTCGATGACCAAAGAGACGATTTTGCTCCATGGTGCGACATTTTCCTTCGCTTGTTCAAGCACTCCAAGGATATGGAGGTTGTCGGGTTTTTGGATTTTATCGATCTTTACAGCCAGGGGAATCCCGGTCTTGATTTCATAAACGGACCAGATTTTCCACCCGTAAAGGGTGACAAGGACTTCTTTGAGTTCGCCGTTTTTCCGGTAACCCCGAGCCTTCACCCGAACCTTTTTGCTGACCGAGCCGCAGCCTGTGAACTTGTCGGTGGTCTCATACAGGGTGGCATCGCAGGCGGCGAAGATCTTTCTGGGGAAAAGGCGCTGTTTTGCCAGCTGTTTGATGCAATTATTGAACAGGTTCTCTATGCGTTTCGGTGTAATGGTGACGATATGCTTTGCTATGGTATCGACGCACAGGGGGCCTCTGATCTCCGGGGGTTGTTCTTTGCGAAGCTTGACCCCTCTGGCGCAGCTGCCTTTTCTGACCTGATAGGCGTTGAAGCCGCACATGGCCATGAGCAGTTCGTCTGAGAGCAATAAATCATCCATCTGGTCCAT
>JAWOBE010000156.1:0-12052 GCA_046498185.1 Desulfatiglandaceae bacterium
GCGTCAGCATATGCCCTGAAATTATCCGGGTAAGCGTTCTTGAATTGAAGAGCTATTCCGCGCCCCATTATGCCAACGCAGTTTACTGTATTGACAAGAGCTTCGGTATTTTCTTCGAGGATATCCCCGGTCTTGTATTCGATCATGGGTTCCTCCAAATCTAATAATACCAGTCCGCTTTTACCTGGATATGCGGGACATGCTCAGCGGGCATTTCAATCGCGGAATCGAGCCTGATAAATCTCTTTTCGTCCAGAATCGCATGCAATCCCTCATTGTTGTCATAAACGAACCCAAGGTGATTAAACACACGACCGGTGTTTATCTCTGGAATTTGGAGGCTTTTGCAAAGTTCATCAAGGGTTGGGAGGGAAGGATACGGCAAAATCGTTTCCTATTGTCAGTGAAATTACAACTGTTGAATTATTCTAGAAAAGACAAATGTAGAAATAGAGTCATACTTTCTGCCAAGGGATAATCAACGGTCCCATTGACCTGGATCTTGGTTATGGATGCGCATGCAGCAATCGAGGATTGGTGGTCAGTACTTCAATGCCGCCAGATTGGAAATCTGCGTCATTGGTCAGCAGCTTGAACCCGTGTTTTCTGCAAATGTCTGCCAGCAAGGCATCGTTAAAATCAAGATTTCCAGACTCAAAATCATCAATGGCTTGCCTGATGTCGAGGTTACTGACCGCTGTGGAGTGAAAAGTGCATATCGCATATATACGCCTGGCAAAAAGCGCAGCAGTCTGTGCAACATTCTTAAAATCATGAGATTTCCGGAAAAGCTTGAAATCAGAATAAGTTGCTCTGTATTGTCCGCTCCATTCTATGCGACAGTACCGATTCAAATATTCGCTGAGAATTAAGGGATCAAGAACAGGACGCGCGCCCCCCCTGGATCATTCTGGCAAATCCAATGGAATATTGTCCGGCAAAAGGAGCGTGACTGTTCATTGGAGCTGGAAAAAGATAGAGCCAGATATTGGCGTCTACAAGCACCTTCTCTCCGGCCGAAAAGGAGTATGTTGTGAAATTGTAGGCATTACTCGTCATCTTCCACCTCTGCTGTCCACGCCTTATCAAAACTTTGCGCGTTGGCATAATATCTTTTAGCGTTATCGACAACCCGCTTAAGCATCGCCATATCATCGTCAGGCAAACCCGACACCTTCAATCCGGATTTCAGGGTATCCTCATCGAATACGCTATATAATTGGCCCACAGCAGCCAGTGCATCAAACCCACTTATATCACTGCGTATTGTTCCTGTTTTAAACAGCATTTACAGAATTTTCTTATATCCTGTCCATCCTGTTGATCCTGTCCAGACCTAATTTTCAACTGCGGCGCGGGATTTATAATTTTAGACAGGATTGACAGGATTTACAGGATTTATTTGAACCGCTAAGGGCGCTAAGACGCCCCGGTTGAACACCCCAGAGGGGACCCCGGTTCAACGGGGTAAACAAAGAAAAGCAAGAAAAACGGGGATAAGGATACTCATCGGCATAGCGCCTGCGGCGCGTGTTAGTGTTAGTGGTAAACCACAGGTGCCCTCGAAGCGAGGGTTCACCGATGAGAGATTTGATCTTGCTTGTAGGTCGGGTTTCCATCCCCGACACGTTATCGTTGTCAGTGGAGCGCAAGCGAAACGGTTGTCGTTGTCGTAATCGATATCACATCCGCGTCGGCGTTGGTATCGTCTGTTTTTCAGGTAGTGCTTTTGGATTCCGATTCGCTAACCGCTAAGAGCTAATGGCTAATAGCTTGGGTTTCCGGCCGCGCCAGCCTTTATTCGGCTTGAGTTCAATCGTTGTCAGTGAAGCGCAAGCGAAACGGTTGTCGTTGTCGTAATCGATCTCTTGTCGGCGTCGGTATCGGCACTGGTATCGCCTGTTTTTAAGGTAGTGCCTTCCGGATTCCGATTTGCTAACAGCTAACAGCTAACCGCTAAAAGCTTCCGTTTCCTGCCGCCTCGTCGCTTTCCATGAGAACCAAACCCCCCTCTTTATCGTGACATGTTCTTGATTTGTTCAATCACTTCCTGGAGCTTGTCCACAGCTTCTTCAAGGCCCCGCCGGACGGCATCGAGCCCCTGCGCTGCTATGCCCGGCTGTGCGGGTTCTTCCGGTTCAGCGTCCGGGTCCGCGACCACCGGAGCAACCGCAGGCAGCTCTCCGACCAGGGCAAGGACCGTGGCATCAAGGGTCGGGTGCATCACGACCTGGCGCGAGTCGGCCAGGATTATGCGCCTTAATTCCGGAAATTCGAGGGTCTCGGGCTTCAGGAAGACCGGTTCGGCGTATAGAATGGAATCCCCCACCGGCACCACCAGCAGTATGCCACGCAATACTTCGGAACCGACCTGTCCCCACAGGGTGAATTGTTCGGAGATCACCGCGTCGTTGTCTATACGCGCCTCCACCTGGTTCGGTCCGTCCACATGACGGCCGGAGGGAAACCTGAATAGCACGAGTTCACCGTATTTGTCGCCGTCGCTCCTTGCTGCCATCCATCCCACCAGGTTGTGCCGGTTGTTGGGTGTAAAAGGCTGGATGAGCAAAAACTCCTCGGTGTCTGCATCGGGCAGCTTGGCCACGATGTAGTAAGGCTTCAATGTTTCAGTTTCACCGAAAGAAGATTGAACCGGGATCGACCACTGGTCTTCCTTATTGTAAAAGACCACCGGATCCCGCATGTGGTACTGAAGTAGCATTTCGGTTTGAACCGTGAACAGGTCGAGCGGGTACCTGACATGCTCCCGGAGGTATTCGGGCATTTCAGACGCAGGTTTGAACAGACCGGGGAAAATTTCCTGGTAAGCCTTTATAATCGGGTCCTTCGTGTCGAACACGTAGTAATCGACCGTACCGTGATAAGCATCAACAACCGCCTTCACGCTGTTCCTGATGTAATTGAAGCTTTTTTCCCATGGTGTAGAGTAAGGATAGCGGTTTGTAAAGGTGTAAGCGTCCTGTATCCAGAAAAGCCGCCCGTCGGCCACCACACTGTAGGCCTCTCTGTCCCGCATCAGAAACGGTGTGATGGTCGAAAAACGTTCCGGGACAGCTCGACGGTACTGAATCCTGCTTTCCGGTTTTATCTCGCCTGATATAAGAATGTTGAGGTCCCCGAATTGCCAGGCGTACATAACTTTGCGTAAAAAGGATTTTAACGGTACGCCGCCGTTTCCCTTGTAGCTGGTGTAGACCGGGCCTTCAGGCCCCGGGTAGTTGAATTCCTCCATGTTGCTTCGAACAACAAGAAAATCCTGGCTTTTGAGCCCGTAGTATACATCCGGACGTTCGAGGGGTATTTTCCCCTTCGGCGGGACGTCGCTGATCAGGAAGCTCGGCCGCCCACCTCGTTCCACTTCGGTGACGGGGCTCATCGCCACCCCGTAGCCGTGCGTGAACTGGAGGTGCCTGTTGACCCACCGCTGGGCTTCCGGGGGAAGCTTTTCAGCCGAAAGCTCTCGGGTGGCAAGCATCACCTGGCGGAGTTCCCCGTCTACCATGTAACGGTCTGTATGAACCGCCAGGAAGTCGTAATACAGCCGGAAGAACTGGATCTGGTTATAGCTTTGAAGAAGCGGACCTTCGTCCCAAAGCCTGATGTTTTTTATGGTCCCCTGGTTGTTCTCTACGGTCTGCGGATCCACTTCACCCCTGGCCGGATGGTCTTTCCTCTCAAGGTCTTCAAGACCGTATGCGGCACGGGTGAAGGAAATATTGTTCGCCAGGTAGGGGCGTTCCCTGGCCATCTCGCTGGGCTGGACCTGGAAGCGCTGGACCATGATCGGGATCATGGTCCCTCCGATAAAAGACAGGACCGCGTAGCCTCCTATCGCTGCCACCAGGAGTCGTTTGCCGCCGCGGCGCATCCATACAACGAGCAGCGCTGCGCCCGCCAGGGCGACAAACGTCAAAATGGTGCGGGCCGGCAGCGTGGCGAACCTGTCGGTAAAGCCCACTCCGTAAACCGCGCCGGTGGGAGAGTATAGAAGATCATAGCGTCCGAGCCAGTGGCCTGCGGCTATCAACACGAAAATCCCGGTTGCCAGCAACGTCAAATGGGTCCGTATTTTTCCACGGAAGCCGAATTCGCGCCCGTTGAGGATGGCGGAGGCATAGTAAAAAACCCCTGAAATCAAAAGTATGATTATTATCGCGTTAAGAAGCCACGATCTGATAAATTGCAGAACCGGGAGCGTGAAAACGTAGAATGAAAAGTCTTTCTGAAAGATGGGCTCTGTTTGATCGAAAGGTATGCTGTTAAACAGCAGAAGTATGTTTTCCCATTGCGATGAGGATTTTCCGGCGAGAAAAAGCGCTCCCAGCACCACCGCCGCCGCTGCAACCCAGATCAAAAGTTTACGAGCTACGCTGTAAGCCTGGGATGAAAGACCCGGCACCGCTGTTTCGGGCTGAGGTGGTAGTGAGCGGATCGCGGCATAGAGATTGGGGGCCGCTATGGCCACGAAAAGCACGAAGCCGGCAATAAACAACCATATTCCTGCCGAAATTCTGGTGAACAATACCGTTTGGTGGCCCAGTTCACTGAACCACAGCCAGTCTGTGTAAAAACCACGTACCCAGCCAAGGCCGCTCAACAATACCAGCAGCGCGATGGCTGTCAAAATCCATTTGACGTTTCTGCTCCATTTGGAGAAGTTTATATTTCCAAGGCCTAGCTGGGGCGGCTGGTCCGTAGGATTGCCGTTATCAAAGATATTGCGCATATTTTTATCCTCTCTTTGGATTTCGGGGTTTCCGTCCCGATAGACTGTTATCGGATTTATTCGGATCGCCCCGGGAAGCCTCTCGACGACGGCCGCCCAAGGTCAGTGGACCTTCCAAATATCTCACAGCCGAAGCAGCCTGGTCAATATCAATCGGCAGGCCCAAATCCACCGTCTAATTTTCTTGCATCCCCCCAAGCGGGGAGATGGCGTTTCGATGGTGGATCAGGGGTGTAATGGCTCTGGACAGCCGCCTTAAGTGCTGTTAAAAGGCAAAGTAAGGATTTCGCCCCTGTAGGAGCGGTTTTCAACCGAAGTTTGGCTAAATGCGTACAGGGATTTTTGCATCGCGCCAAGACGCCAAGGCGCCAAGAAAAGCGGATAAGGGAACTCATCGGTGAACTGTGCTGAAGCCCAGCTGCCCTCGGAGCGAGGGATCACCGATGAGAGGGTTGATAATCCAGAATTCAGAATTCAGCGTCGGGGTTTCGTTTTTTAGTTTTATATCGTTGTCGTAATCGTTGTCGTAATCGTCTTTTTTTAAGTAGTGCTTTTTTCCGCCGGCTAATAGCTAATGGCTAAAAGCTAAGGGCTGGTACGATCGGCTTGTTGAAATTACTGGCTCCCGGCTCCCGGATCGGAGTCCGGGGCAGGCTCCGCCGGGGTGACGAAAAAGGATGATTTTTCACTTTTTACGGGTTCATCAACAATAGTTTCACGAAAGGAAACGATCATCGAAAAGACAACTTTTCGCGCGATGTTTCTGGGGCTTGTACCCCTTTTTGTAATCGCGCACACAGGACATCATATCGTATCAGCCCTGCTGACCCCGCTTTTGCCCTTTATACGCAGCGATTTTTCGCTTGATTATACGAGGGTTGGAATGCTGGTATCGGCCTACAGCCTGGCTTACGGGGTCAGCCAGCTTCCTGCGGGATGGCTGGCGGATCGTATCGGACCGCGGATCGTTTTGACATGCGGTGTTTCCGGTGTGGCCCTGGCTGGTATTATCGCGGGGCTCTCCCCTTATTATTCATTGCTTGCAGGGATGTTGATCCTGATGGGAATCATGGGCGGTGGCTATCATCCCGCCGCGTCACCGCTTGTTTCTGCGGCGGTGGAAACCAGGTACAGGGGAAGGGCGCTGGGTATTCATCAGGTCGGTGGATCTCTCAGTTTCTTTTCCGCTCCGCTTATAGCTGCTGGACTTACAGCGGTGCTGGGATGGCGCGGGACTTTTCTTGCCGTATCCATCCCGACGTTTATTTTCGGAATCATCTTTTATCTTCTGCTGGGAAGGCTCGATAACGGTCGAGACTCGAAGAAAAGCCCCGGTGAGTCAACGGAAACCGAAGACGGGTCGGCATTTGATACAAGACGCCGTATGTCGGCGGTTTTGATCTGCGGTATCACCGTTATGGTTTCACTTTATTCGACCATCTCCTTTATCCCGCTTTACCTGGTGGATGCTTTCGGAATAAGCGGGGAAAAGGCTGCTGCGATGCTCGCCCTTTGTCTTTCCGGAGGGCTGTGGGCCGGACCTCTCGCCGGGTTTGTTTCGGACAGGATACAGCGGAAAGTGCCTGTGATCCTGGCCGCTGGTTTGATCGGCGGGCCCGCTGTTTTTATGATGAATGTCATTCCATATGGCTGGGTTTTTTTCGGTTTGTTGATGATTGTCGGCATGAGTCAGAATCTCAACTTGCCGATAGTCGAAGCCTATGTGATCTCAAATACTTCACGCAAGAGACGCTCTACAATCCTCGGAATATATTATTTCGGCAGCAGAGGTGGAACCGGAGTGGCGGCCCCGATTATCGGGTTGTTGATCGACCGGTATGGGTTTTATGCAAGTTTTACCCTGGTGGCTGTAACGATCGTGACCGTGACCATCGTTTGCGGGATTTTTATGCGAAGGTCGTAGGAGTTTTCCGATATGGGAAAAAATGTAGGGGAAATCGGTGAGTTCGGGCTCATTGCAAAAATTCGGGAATGGCTTTCAGCCGCCCGGGACGCATCCAGGCCGGCCGGGCCGGAGATCGGAGACGACTGCGCGGTTTTTATGCCGCCTCCCGGGCATGAAATACTCCTTACCTGTGACACCCTGGTCGAGGGCCGTCATTACCTGCCGTCGCTCATACGGCCTTACGACCTGGGAAGGCGTGCGATGGTTCAAAACATCAGCGACATTGGCGCAATGGGAGGCCTTCCTCTGTATGCACTGGTTTCTCTCGGGTTGAGACCGGAGACGCAGGTGAGCGAAGTTGAAGACATGTACAGTGGCTTCCTCTCGGAACTCAGCCGATTGGATGCGTCTATAATCGGGGGAAACATTACTTCCGTTGAGACCGGGCGATTTATAGATATCACCGTGGTCGGCTCGGTTCCACAGGGAAGGGCCGTAACCCGCCGGGGAGCGAGGCCTGGAGATGCGGTTTTGGTGACGGGCTTTCCCGGCGAATCCGGAGCGGCTCTTCGTTTGTTCCAGGCGAATCGCCGGGATGATGCGGTCGCCGGCGAATTGAGCGATTCTTACCTGTGCCCTGTCCATCGTGCACTCGAGGGAAGGGCGGTGGCGGATCAGGGATATGCGGGTGCGATGATAGACACCAGTGACGGAATGGCCGCGGACCTGGGGCATATATGCTCGGAAAGCCGGGTGGGTGCAAGGATTTATTCTGAAAATCTTCCTGTTCGTCCCTGCCTGCGGCGGGCCGCTGAGCTGCTTAACTGTGAACCTGTTGACCTGGTCCTGGGGACAAGCGACGATTACGAGCTTTTGATAACCTGCCCGCCGGAGCATGCCGGAGAGGTGGCCGACACGGTTTCCGCGGTTTCCGGTGTCCCGGTCGCTTTAATAGGCACAGTCACCGCTGAAAACGAAACCATCGTGCTCGTAACGGACTCCAAAGAGCATATCCTCGAAACCCCCGGCTGGGATCATTTCCGGCTGTAGGCTGACCTGGTTTGTCTGGTAACTGATAACCACAACAAGCTTTGGCCGCTTTTTAACCGCGATCGTTCAGGCAACTCTGCGCGGCGCCTTACAGTTATTTGCTTGACCAACCCTCTCATCGGTAAACCCTCGCTCCGAGGGCAGCGGTGCCCCAGCACAGCTGTAGAGGAGGATGTTCGTCCGGGAAAATCAACTGGTTTATTTTCCCGGACGTATATCCTCATCGCCATTCACCGATGAGTATCCTTATCTTGTCGTTCTTGCTTTTCTTCGCGCCTTGGCGCCTTTGCGCGAGATCGAAATCCGGCGGCCCAGCGGCGCCACCAATCCTACCCCCTTTTCTTCATCGAATCCAGCCGGTTTTTTACTTCCTGTATCAATGGACCGTCTTTCGCCCAGATAGCGCAGCTTCCCACCAGGTGTTCATAGCCCGGTAGTTTTTCTATGGATTCAGGAATCGGCAGGGGGTCCATCATTTTATTGGTCCAGTAGCCGTGAAGGGCGGCTGGGCCCATAGACACGATAAGATGGGTCAGATGCGTGCAGCCCCGGATTGATCCAATGCGGCTGAGGATCGTCCGTGTATAACCGTGGGTGATCTGAACCCCTCTCACTTTTTGCACGGAATCTTCCATACTGCGGCATATTTCCCTGGGCACAATTTGCATGTCCGCTTCAATTTCTTCGATTGTGAGTGGCCAGCCGGCTAGCAGCATGCGTACATACATCAGATGAACAACGTTTGGTTCCCGAAG
Organism: Desulfatiglandaceae bacterium; assembly: GCA_046498185.1. Lineage (GTDB taxonomy): Bacteria > Desulfobacterota > DSM-4660 > Desulfatiglandales > Desulfatiglandaceae > CAYXDR01. Next base: position 8,459 of record JAWOBE010000156.1, read on the forward strand.
TTTTCCATCCCAGTCATAACCGCCTGCGAGTCGTTCGTCTCTGAAGCAGCCTTCGACCAGAATATTTCCGTTTTCAACCGGGTAGGTATGAAATTCCATCTTGCGTTCCCGCAGGGGTTTCGTTTTTTTTAGAGAAGCCAACCGGTTCATGATTCCATCCTTTCTTTTCGGGCGAACACGCCACCGTCGTCTTTTTCCACTTTCACCACAAACGGGAAAAGGTTCAGTTGAAGGCAAAGAGCCGGGTCTTCGGCAGGAAGGTAAGGCCTGGTGCCGTCGGTAAACCTGCCAATCGCCGGGTCCAGCAGGATTTTTCGGACCGCTCTAAAGTGATCGTATTCATCCTCCCGGAGAAGCGCGGCAATGCACCGTGCGCAGGACTCGTCTTCCGGGGCCTGTTTTTCCATATTTTTCCCCATGGCCACGATTGAAACCCTTTCAGGTGCCATGCGCCGGATTCGGGCTGCAGTTGCGGATGCGGTTACAAAGCTTGCCGCCAGTACTTCATCTGCATGATCGAGCGCGATGAGCGCTCCCTGGACGCCTGCCGAAGTGCGTTGCGCAGCTCTTTTATCGAGAAAGAAAGACTTATTTTTCCTTATGATTTCAGTCGGGCTGTTTCCGAAATCAAACCCATCAATGGGAACCCCGTCCACTTCTCCAACCAGGATCAATTCAGGATCGGATGATTTGAGGGCAAGCCCTTCCGCCGGGGATGCGACCAGGCGGATTTCACGCACCCCGAGGTGCAGGAGAATCGGAGCCACCGTAAAGGCCCGGAAGACGTCCACGATCACGACCGTCCCCCGCGCGTTTTCAGCCCCGCTTTTGAGACTGTGCAATGTAATTTCCATTTCTCTTCCCCCTTGTCGGTGTCGGTATCGGTATCGTCTGTTTTTCAACCTACGGGCGGGGGTGAACCCCGCCCCTACGTAAATGATTGGCACACGGGGATGTAGGGGAGGGGTTTACCTGTCGGGCGTAGCCTTAGCGAAGACTGACCCCCTCCCTTCCACTGTCCCCCGGCCATTATTCCTCTTGATGTAAATCGTTGTCAGTGGAGCGAAGCGAAACGGTTATCGTAATCGTTGTCGTAATCGTCTTTTTTAAACTAGTGCTTTTTTCCGCCGGCTAACAGCTAATGGCTAATAGCTAATACCTTCGCCCACCACTCGATCCCCTTCTATGCTATACTCTGCCCCAACAAGCAAACGAGTGGGAGTATACAGTGAAAACGGACACCAGTCCAACACATCAGTCGAAATGGCGGATTGCAGCCCGGTACTTTTTGCTGCAGGTCCCGGGCCTGGCGGCCTTTGCGTTGATCCTGGCTTTATTACGAGAGCTGGCAGTAATATCTTCTTCTTTCTTTTGGGCGCTGCTTGTTGTTTGGGTGGCGAAAGATATCATCCTGTTTCCATTTTTATGGCGTTTTTACGATTTCAACGGACATTCGGACCGGTTCGGGATGACAGGGCTCAGGGGAATTGCAGCGACTGATTTAGATCCCGAAGGTTATGTGCAGGTGAGAGGGGAACTATGGCAGGCTGTTGTAGCGGATGCCCTGAAGAGGGCGTCCAAGGGAGAGGCGGTTTGCGTTGTTTCAGCGGATGGATTGAGATTAACAGTGCGGCCGTGTGGTCAGGCCCCGGCCGATTCTTGAGAGACCGGCAGGGAAAAGGTTTTGGCGATGCCCTCTGCGGCTATCATGCCGGAAACCGCAGAGCCGACGATGCCGCGGCTTTTACCCGTGCCGTCGCCTGCGACGAAAATCCTTTTGACATTGGTTTCCAGGTTTCGACCTGTGGGATAGTGTGTATCAAAGAATTTAATTTCCGGGGCATAAAAAAGGGTGGAAGGATGAAGAATGCCGGGTATGATTTTTTCAAGCATTTTAAGCGACTCCCAAAGATTGTCTACGATGCGGGCCGGTAGGCCGAGCGTGATGTCTCCGGGCGTGGCGTCACATGTGGCCTTGCACAGTTCGAAATGGCGCGTACAGCTGTCAAAGGTCGATCTGGAGCTTCTTCTTCCTTCCTTGAAATCCCCCACCCGCTGAACAATGGGTTTCCCTCCGCCCAGAAGGTGACACTGGCGGGCGATCATGTGACCGAACTCCGTGGTGTCCGAGTAAGGGGTGGTCAGTGCCACCGTGTTTATCATGGCGAAATTTGTGTTCGCGGTTTTTCGCTTGTAAAGAGCGTCTCCGTTCAGAAGCTTGAAATCGCCGTAGTTTTCCAGGCGGACCCTTCCTCCCGGGTTCGTACAGAAAGTCCTGACCCTGTCTTTGTGGCGGGTGGTTGTGAAAATGAATTTGGGGTCATAAACAATATCCGTAACATCGTCATATAATTTCTTGTTAAGCTCGATCCTGACCCCCACATCTATGGGGCCGAAATTGTGCTGAATCCCCAGGCTGTCCGCGGTATCCCGGAACCAGTACGCACCGCTTCGACCAGGCGCTGCAAGAACAACCGGTGCCTCCATCCTGAGCTTTTTCCCCTCTTTGCGGGCAGCTATGCGATAGTTTTCGCCGGTTCCTTTCTCAATGGATTCTACTTCGGTTTTAAGGTAAAAAACTGTTTTTTTGAGGAAGCCTCTGACGTGTTCCACGACAGCTTTGCCGTTGTCGGTGCCCCAGTGCCATTGCTCCGGGGCGATGAACTGGACGCCTTGCTCCTGTGCGATGTTTGTCAGTATCTCTATTTTCTCGTTTTTTCCGATATCGGTCACCTGGTGGCAGCGGGGAAATGCGGTGAAGATTTGCTTTACTTCTCCGATATAGCGCCGGGCCGTGGCGATATCGATGCCGAGTTCATGGAGGTCGATGCCGATGCGATGGTCGAAATTGAGTTTACCGTCGTTCAGAAGCCCGCCTGCCGTGTAGGTAAGCCGGTCGATGACGGCGATGTTTGCGACACCCAGCTGCTCGAGCCGGATGGCCGCAAACAGCCCGGCAGGACCGGAGCCGATGATCAAGACATCAAAGCTTTTCATGAAATTCGTTTCCTTGAAGAGCGATTTGCTGTTTACATGCCCGTGAAAAGTCAGTGGAAAAATTTTCTGTATTGAGAACCTGATGTGGAATTATCTTAAAACAAAGTGCAGCGCTTCTTCAACTCGTTTTTATCAAACGACCAGCCGTGTATGTCGACTTCTTTCCCGACGTCGTTATCCTGTGGGAGCGATTTGTAATCGCGATTTGTCCGAACGACGCTCTTTCCCCGTAGGCGCGGTTTCCCTACCGCGCCTGGTCCGAATGATGCTTCCTCATCTCCGCCGCCCCACTGGAGTGCCGAAACAAAGTTTTGGCCTGGCCCGCACGCCCTTTCTCTCGTCAAAATTCCATTTCGACACTCCACCTGCGAGAAAATTCGTGCTCTGCCCTGTGGGAGCGATTTGTAATCGCGATCTGGCCCGCAAGATGTCCCGTCCTCGCTCACCCCACTGATCTCCGAACTCTTCCTGACTTCTGACTCCTGGCTCCTAACTCCCGACTTCTGACCTCTCATCTCCGCCGCGCCGCAATTTTGAATCTTGAATTTGGAATCTGGAATGCGCCGCAGGCGCCATCTCTCTCACCGATGAGTTTCC
>JAWOBE010000158.1:0-11545 GCA_046498185.1 Desulfatiglandaceae bacterium
CACTGACTCCGGGTACGTTCACTCTGGATATAGCTGGGGATAAACTCCTGATTCATTGGATTAACGTAAGTACGCAAGACGAGGAGAAGGCCACCCAGGCCATCGCCTTGAAATTCGAGAAGCACCTAAAAAGGGTATTTTCATAAGGTATGAACATTGAGGGCGTCATAACAACTCCCTTGAACGTCATCCGGAATTGATCCGATATCACGAAATTACGGAAATCACTCAAACAAATAAAAATTTTTTCTATATATAAATAATTATTTCTACATATATATAAATAAAACGGGTAGGAAGAAAGTGGGAGGACGAATGATAGTAAGCATTTTCTTGTTGGTTATTGGAGCAGCCATTGTTCTGTGCTTGATTAGACTGATCAAGGGGCCCACCGCTACCGACAGGGCCGTAGCATTAGACACGGTGACGACCGTTACCACCGCCTTACTCGTCATTCTGGCATTGGTCTTCAAACGATACATTTACCTGGACGTAGCCTTGGTTTACGCGGTGTTGATGTTCATCGGGTCGGTGGCCATCGCGCGCTTTTTGGAAAAGGGGATATAGATGCACATTGCGGGAATGATTGCTATCGGAATCGGTGTGCTGTTTTTGTTCCTGGGCAGCTTCGGCATCGTAAGATTGCCTGATGTGTACAATCGATTGCAAGCCGGTACGAAGTGCACGACGTTTGGCTGCCTTTTTGCCGTGCTCGGTGTGGGGATCGTCGAGCCGGCATGGTTTTGGAAAGCGCTTTTGGTCAGTTTGTTCGTTCTTTTGACCAACCCCATCTCGAACCATGCGTTGGGCAGAGCAGCCAAAAAGTCAGGAGTCCCTTTATGGGACGGCAGTGTCGTGGACAAAAGCCGTGATTTTCCATCGTACGCCAATACGGAGAAATTGTAATCGTGGAAGAAAGCCTGGAACAGATCCTCGAGTTGAGCCTGACGCTGTTGATGCTTGGAGGAGCCGTATGCGCCTGCGTTTTTAAGGACCTGTTAAATGCAGTCATTGCTGCTGCGTTCGTCAGTTTGATGGCGGCCATATTGTTCTATTTTCTCCAGGCTCCGGATGTAGCCATGGCTGAAGCCTCCATCGGCGCCGCTTTGACCACGGCTATTTTTGTCATCGCCATCAAGAAAACAAAAAGGGTCGAAGAAGAATGAGGATTTTAATCAGCTGCGTGCTTCTCGTCATCTTGTCCTTGGGTTTGGTTTTTGCTCTGGAGCAGGCACCTTTTGGTTCCAACCAAATCGACAATGCGGACAAACCTGGTCGCTTCTATCTTAATCAGGGAATGGAAAAGACAGGGGCGGCCAATGTGGTCACTTCAGTGGTGGTGACCTATCGAGGATTCGATACGCTAGGTGAAGTGACGATTCTGTTCATCGCAGCGATTGGTTTGGGCGCCGTTTTCCACTCACGAAAAAAGGTAAAAAGGTATGAAAAGGAAAAACAGTCCGCCAGCCTCATCCTACAGACAGGATGCCGGTTTCTCTTTCCGCTGATTGTGCTTTTCGGTACCTATGTCTTCATCCATGGACACCTTTCTCCTGGAGGTGGATTTCAAGGGGGTGTGATCATCGCCTCCGCCTTTTTGCTTCTTTTTCTAGGCTGCGAAGAGAAAAAGATTCCCATGAAATCCATGAATACCGTCGAATCTTTGGCCGGGATCATTTTTGTGGGGATAGGTCTTGCGGGCCTTTATTGGGGAGAAAGCTTTTTGGAGAATTTTCTCCCTCGCGGCATGGACTACATGCTGCTCAGTGGAGGCGTGATCCCGATAATTTATATCGCAATTGGTTTCAAAGTGGGGGCTGAATTAGCGGGCATTGTCGCTGGACTCATCGAAAGGAATCCGTGAGCATGTTTCACCAAAGCACCTATTTCGTTGGCTGTGTAGGCCTGATGATCGTGGGTCTTTATACCATGTTGACGAAAAAAAACCTGATTAAGGTCATCATCGGCCTGAGCCTTTTTGAAACGGGCATCTATTTGCTACTCGTTGTAGTGGGTTATATCAAGGGGGCCACAGCCCCAATTTTTTCCAGGGCAACCGGATCCCCGGCAGAAATGGTCGATCCTACGCCTCAGGCCCTTGTTTTGACGGCCATTGTCATCGGGGTGGCGGTTCTCGCGCTCGCGCTGTCCTTGACCATCAGGCTACACGAACATTACGGAACGCTCAATCTACGTAAAATAAGGGAACTGAAATGGTAGCGGTTCTCCTCATCATTGTGCCTCTGGGTCTCGCATTCGCTATGCCCCTTTTCAATTTCGTATCGAAGCGCATCGCCGCTTACCTTCCCATCGCTGCAATGGTGTGCAACCTGATCCTCTCGATCCTGCTGCTTCCTTCGGTAATGGAAAACACCCGAATTGTGATCCTCGGAGGGCTTCCCCCACCTTTGGGCATTCATCTCGTTGCCGGTCCCCTAGGAGTAGGGCTTTCGGGGCTCATCTCGTTGGTGGGCCTGGCGGTGTCGATCTATGCGTGGGGCTACATCAAACAAGGGGCCCAGGACAAGTACCACGCCCTCTACCTTTTGCTGCTTTCCGGAGCCACCGGAGCGGTACTGACCGGCGATCTTTTCAATCTGTTCGTATTTTACGAGATACTGTGCATTTCGTCCTATGCGCTGGTGGCCTACCTCGGAGATAGAAACGGGGTCGAATCTGCAGTGAAATACCTGATTCAAGGTTCGGTGGGCAGCGGCCTGATTTTGGTGGGTATCGCAATTTTATACGGGATGTTCGGCACGCTCAACATGGCTCAAATCGCCATCCATATTGACAATGTCGATTCGCCGGCCCTCTTTTTGGCGTTGGTTCTTCTGGTTACGGGATTTGGGGTTGAAGCAGCGATATTTCCTCTCAACGCTTGGCTGCCGGATGCGCACTCCTCCGCACCTTCTTCAATCAGTGCCATTTTATCGGGCATCGCCATCAAGGTGGGTATTTACGCAGTCGCGCGGGTTTTATTCACGATTTTCGGCGTTGCTGTCGTATTTCAGTATGTTCTGTTGCTCGGTTTAGCAACCCTGCTCATTGGAGAAATATGCGCTTTCAGCCAGGATAACATCAAGCGCATGCTCGCCTACTCGAGTGTGGGCCAGGTGGGGTTGATTGTCTTTGCCATGTGTATCGCCACCCCGGACGGGGTCGGTGCCGGCTTACTTCAACTCGTCAGCCATGCCCTTTCCAAAGCAGTGTTGTTCTTGGGTGTTGGATACCTGGTCGCCCGCAGTGGATCGATGAGCCTGTCGTCTCTAAACGGTATCGGCAAACGAATGCCCATGGTCTGCTTTGCGTGCGTGGTGGCGGCATTTTCTCTCGTTGGATTGCCGCCGTTCGTCGGATTTGCAGGAAAATTTTTGATCGTGCGCGCGGCCCTTGCTGGAAAAAGCATCTTTTTTACCGTCCTTATAGGGATTGTGTTTCTCGCGACCGTCGTCGAAGGTGCCTACTTTTTTCGCATGGTGCAGACGTTGTATTTCAAGGATGCAAAAAGGCAGATTGAATATAAGAAGGTGCCCGCCAGTGCGTCCATTCCCATTATGGCTTTGGTGGTATTCATTGTGGCGCTGGGGGTATATCCGGATGTTTTGCTGCCGTATCTGAAATCGGCAGCCGCTGATTTGCTCAACAAAGCCGGCTACATCAAGGAGGTTCTCGGGTGACCCTCGGTTTACTGCTCATTGTTGCTTTCGGCGGCGCTCTTCTGGTTTATCTTCCTGGGAAGATTTCCTCGAAGTGGCGTGATGTATGGGCGGTGCTCGTCGCTTTGGCGGTGCTGCTTGGTACCGCTACATTCTATGGAAAATCCGTGCACGATGCGCTTTCATATCAATTCCTCGGGCTGCCTTTGGTGTTGCGTACAAACGACTTGTCATGGTTTTTCGCTATTGCGATATCCGGCGTGGGATCATTTTCAATCATTTTTTCACTGAGCTACATCAAAAATCGGGAGCGTACGGATTTCTACTATTCTTTAATGTTGCTCATCAATGCTTCTATGTTGGGCATTGTTTTTGCCGGAGATCTCCTTTCGTTCTACGTATTTTGGGAAATCATGTCCTGGGCGACATTCCTGTTGATCAGTTACAATCGGGGGAATGCATTACCTGCGGGCATGAAATATATCGTCATGTCAATGATAGGTTCGGCAGCATACCTGGTGGCGGCCCTGTCATTATACGCAAAGTACTCCACGCTCACATTTTCCGCAATTTCCACCCAAATGACGACCGCGTCTCCGGGGTTCACGTTGTTCATCTTGATTCTCGGTTTTATGGTCTTTGGAATTAAAAATGCACTGGTGCCGTTTCACACATGGCTTCCGGATGCGCACTCCGAAGCCCCTTCACCTTTTTCCGCGGTGTTGTCCGGGATTCTCATTAAAATGGGAACCTACGGGTTCATTCTTTTCCTTTATGTCCTGGTGGGATTTCATCAATTTTCCCAACTCGCGTGGAAAGCCGTCAGCCTGCAGTCGGTGCTTTGTTGGCTCGGCGCAATCACCATCGTGATTCCGACGTTTATCGCGCTGATGCAGGACGACGCCAAGCGGCTTCTGGCATGGCACTCCATCGGTCAAATCGGCTATATCATTTTGGGCATTGCTTATGGAACAAGTCTTGGCGTTGCTGGTGGGGCCTTCCATGTGCTCAACCATGCGACATTCAAGGCGTTGCTTTTCCTGTGTGTAGGCGCAGTCGAGTATCGTACCGGTGGCGTTAGAGATTTAAACTCTCTCGGTGGTCTCATGCGAAGGATGCCGATCACCTTTATTGGTGCCTTGATCGGCGCATTTGGAATTATCGGGATGCCATTGACCAATGGGTTTGTTTCCAAATGGTTGATCTACAAAACGCTGATACTCAACCAGGATCCATTTTTGGCCTTTGCCGCCTTGCTCGGGACCTGGGGAACACTGCTATCTTTCTACAAATTCCTCCACAACATCTTTTTGGGCCAGCTTCCAGAGAAGTACAAAGACCTGAAAAAGGCCCCAACCAGTATGCAGATACCGATTTTGCTGTATTCAGGGATCATCGTTCTTTTTGGAGTGCTTCCGGGTATCCCATTGAAGATCATCGCCGGCTTCGTGACATCCTTCGGTCTGACACCGCTGAATGTCAATCTCTGGGGAATTGTTTCTGAAACCGGGACCTTGAACACCATCAACCTGAGTATGGCCGTTGTCTCAGCGTTTTTTGCAGCCTGGGTCGTGTTCGCTTTTTCACGGAAGTCGGTGCCGACCACCGCCCAGGATACCTATGCCGCCGGGGCTTCGATTCCGCGGGACAAATACCAATATAGTGTGGAATTCTACAACCCGCTTTATCGCATGATGGGACGTTATCTCAGAGACGTTGTCGACGAATTCTATGGATGGCTGGCGCGGTTGACACAAATGACCGGTGAGATTGTCCGAAGGCTCTACACCGGAGATGCCAGGGACTATGTACTCTACATCGTTCTTATCGTCGCAGCATCGATTGGTCTAAAAATATGGTGGCCCACATGAGATGGTTCATTGCACAAATTATTCTATCTCCTTTATTCGCTTTAGCCGCGGGGATATTCTTCATGGGCCTGTTTCGCGTCATCGTGGCCCGCATTCAATGGCGTTATGGCCCACCCATGGCTCAACCCCTTATCGATTTGACAAGATTATTTTCGCAGAAAACCGTTTCCCATGGAGCCATTTTTGATTTCGGAATTCTTTTCTCGTTGGCCGGTTCTTTGGTGGTCGTTCTTTTTCTGCCAATGGGCAACATGTGTCCCATGTCCGGTTCGGGTGGGTTGCTCGTCGTGCTCTATTTAATGCTGTTCATGCCGCTCGGCGGTGCTTTGAGCGGAGGCGGCGGTGCAAACCCCAACATAAGCATCGGCATCTCCCGTAAGTTTATTTTGAGACTGGGTTACGAAGTCCCCTTTTTGTTGGTCATTCTGGCCGTGATGACACGTTACGAAACCATTTCTTTGGTTGAAATTGCCCAGCATCAGCAGGAGGGAGGATGGGCTATTTTATCCTGGTCGCTGTTTCTCTCGGGAGTTGCTTACCTTCTCATCTTTCCGGCCATGCTTGGGATTCGACCATTTGACATCGCCAGTGCACCACAGGAAATATCTTCGGGGATCAATGTCGAGTACGGTGGGAAGTATCTTGCACTGGCACACATCGAGCATGCGTTGAGTTTATCCATCGGCTTAGCCTTATTTGTTAATTTGTTTTTGGGTGGGGCCTCAAACGTGGGCTACTTTTTTCTAAAAATGCTTGTGATTTTTTTAGGCGGTCTTTGCGCACACGCAGTATTTCCTCGTTTTCGCGTGGAACAAGCGATCAAATATCTTTGGAAATGGCCGACGGCTTTGGCTTTGACCGGTCTCGTGATTGCCGTGTTGATCCGGTGAGTGTCTGGAGGAATCGTTGAGATGGATAGGAATCAACTATCAAAATGGTTGAAAAGCCCGGGCAAAATGGCCCACAAGTATTCGTTGCACGCCGTGTATTTTTGCACAGGTTGCGGCATCATCGAGATCCCTCCGGTTATTACCGCCCGCTGGGATGCAGAACGCTTCGGCGTCCTCCCGGTTCCGACACCGCGACAGGGAAATCTTTTTTTGGTCACCGGTTATGTCTCTGTCAAGACGCTCGAGGCGATCATAAGATCCTACGAGCAAATGCCGGATCCGAAGTATACGGTCGGGTTCGGATCCTGCCCCATCAATGGCGGCATGTACTGGGATTCCTACAACACCATCAAGCATCTCGATAAATACATACCCGTGGACGGTTGGATCGCCGGATGCATGCCGCGTCCCGAAGCCGTGTTCATCGGGGTTACCCATTTGTGGACATTGATCGACAAAGGCAAGGCCAACGGTTATCTAAGGTACAAAAAAAACTACGCTGCTTATCGAAAAAACCAGGAGGCATTGTTCGGCGGACTTGATTGGCCTCCGCTATACGAACTTGATAACAGCAAAAAGGGGGAGACGATTTCAGAGAGATGAACGAACCCTTGAAAAAAGAGCTTCAATCCATCTTCAATGACTTGGAGATTGTCGACATCGATGGAACACGGACCGCAATCATCGTACCGTCGGTCAGTGTGCCGGTGGTGTTGCGAAAATTGAAAGAGAGCGGATTGAATCGTTTGAGCCTCCTTTCATGTGTGGATTGGATCGGAGACGGCAAATTTGAAGTCGTCTACATATTGACTTCCTACATGCAAAATAATGACGAATACACCCCTGATGACAAATGGCATGTCTTTTTGAAAACGAAGATACCTCGAGATCACGCTTCGCTGAAGTCGGCCATCGATATCTTTGAAAATGCCGAGCCGTATGAACGCGAAATCCACGAGCTTTTCGGCGTCCATTTCGAGGGGCATCCCCGTTTGACGCCCCTGCTACTTAACCGAAAATTTGAAGTGCCCCCTTTCCGAAAAGATTTTGACACACGACAATATGTCAAAGACACCTACGATGCGATCCCAATGGTGGAAGACTAATGGATCTGCAGAGGAACTACGATGATGGCTCAGGTTAAGAAAACAGCGAAAAGCGAGGCCCAAAGAGAGTTGGAGATGTACTTCGGCCCTCAGCACCTGGGAATGGTCGGCAACTTCAGTATCACCCTCACCGTCCAAGGCGACCGGATTGTCAAGGCTGTGGCTAACCCGGGCTATCTCCATCGTGGTTTTGAAAAGCTAATGGAATATCGCACCTGGATCCAGAATTTCCCATTGGTGTGCCGGGTAAATGTCGTCGAACCAGACCACATGGAGATGATTTATTCCATGGCGGTGGAGAAGCTTGCTGGAATCGAGGTGCCGGAAAGGGGGCACTATGTCCGCTCCATTTACCTGGAGTTAGCTCGTGTTGGTTCCCATCTCTTCGGACTCTGGGCCTATGCAAATATGCTTGGATTCGACACGGTGGCGCAATGGGCGATGTATCACCGAGACCTCGTTCTCGATTTGTTTGAAGAGCTCACCGGAGGCCGTGTCTATCACATTTATATTTGGCCTGGCGGCGTACGCCGCGATTTTCCGAAAGGGTTCAAAGATAAAATTGTCAACACGCTTCATCAAATCGGTGGGTGCGTGCCGGATTACGACGACACCTTTTTTAAAAATCGGCTGTTTTACGACCGAGCCCATGGAATTGGAAAACTAACGGCGCAAAAGGCCCAAAGACTGGGAGCTACGGGGCAAACCCTGCGGGCGACCGGGATGAAGTACGATATTCGTAAAGTGGAGCCCTACGCGGCTTATGACGCGATCGAATGGGAGGTGCCGACGCGCACCGATGGGGATGCCTACGCTCGAATATGGGTGGTCAGGGATGAAATGATCGAAAGCGTCCACATGATTTTCAAGCTTTTGGAGGGTATGCCTGAAGGTCCGGTGTTCAGTCGTCCGCCCAATCCCTTCAGGTGGAACATCCCTCCTGGAGAAGCGTATGTGCGGTGCGAATCTTCACGAGGGGAATTGGGTTGCTACATCGTCAGCGATGGAAAGGATAAACCCTACCGCGTGCATTTCAGAACCCCTTCCTATCCTCACGGATTGACAATATTGGAAGACGTTTTGGTGGATGCCAGCGTTGCGGATGTAGGGAACACAATGATCAGCTTGTACGTTGTCGCTCCCGAAATCGATCGATAGGGCGGCTACAAAAGGTTGAAAACAGGTAATGCCAGAAAAGATTGATAGAAAGAGGTTTTCGGGATGGAATGTTTGAGTATTTTGAGCCCATTCAAGGCACTGAAATTTATTTTCAAAAAACCGAAAACGCTGCGCTACCCTTTTGAAGCCAAAGAACCCGCCCTGCGCTACCGCGGTTTTCATCTCAATGATTGGGACAAGTGTACCGGTTGCGGAAATTGCGCAAAAATATGCCCCAACCAAGCCATAGAGATGGTTGAGATAGAAGGGATGGAAACCAAACCAGGAGAAAAAAACGAACGTCCCCAGCTTGATTACGGTCGATGTTGTTTCTGTGGGCTCTGCGTCGACATTTGTCCTCCTGGTGCACTGCGTTTGTCCCGGGATTACTTTCACATCCATTTTGACACGGATACCTTCGTCTTTATCCCCAAGGATGAAAAAAATGACGAAGCGTCATTTGTCGGCGACGAAGAGTATTCCCTGCTAAAAGCCAGTCTGGCTCATCGTCGACGAAACTTCGAAGGTTTTTGTTCTGATTTGGATTACGCGTTGTTCGATCCTGAACGCGTGCCCATGCCGGAAGTGGCTCCAGAAGAGCGCAAGCTCTCGTTTGTGGAGCAGGTTGTCGGCTACAGCAAAGAAGAGGCTAAGCGCGAAGCATTCCGTTGTCTACAATGCCGGCTATGTGAGCAGGCTTGTCCTGCTCATTTGAAAATTTCCGATTACCTGCAGGCGATTGCTGACGATGATCCCGAAAAAAGCCTCAAAACCATTTTTGAAGACAACCCATTGCCGGCAATATGCGGCCGTATTTGCATGAAACACTGTGAAGCCGCCTGTTCGCTGAGTATTCGCGGAGAGGCACTATCCATCCGTTGGCTGAAACGATACGCGTCCGACAGTATCGTGGATTATCAAAAGGCGTTAGAGTTGGAGCCCGCCCCTCCCAGCGGGCATAAGGTGGCCGTTGTCGGTGCTGGGCCTGGAGGCTTGTCAGTCGCCTATTTCCTTGCCCTCAAGGGACACAAGGTAAGGGTATTCGACACTCTTCCGGGCGGAGGTGGCTTGTTGCGCATCGGTCCTCCGCCATATCGACTTCCCCTGGAAAGCATCGACAAAGATGTCAATTATATCGCTTCACTTGGTGTGGAATTTAGATTCAATACCCGTATCGGCAAAGACGTGCCGTTTCAAACTCTGCTCGATGATTACAATGCGGTCTACCTGGCCATTGGCAACACGGTAAGCAGATCGACACGGGTCGAAAATGCCGACAAATGTATCCTGGCGCTCGATTTTTTGAGAAATACCAAGATCGGTAAACCCTACTCGGTTGGAAAGGATATCATCGTGATCGGTGGTGGAAATGTTGCGATGGACGTCGCACGTGAGGCCGTTCGTCTCCAAAACATTCAATATCCCGAAGAAGATACCGTGACAAAAACCGTTTCGCTGGAAGATTGGCACGAGTTGCCCGCGTCCAAAGAAGAAGTCGAGGAGGCGCAAGAGGAAGGGGTGGAATTGAATCCGGCTTGGGGGCCGGATAAAGTCGTTGTTGAGGAGGAAGGCAAAATCAAAGGCCTCCAATGCAAAAAAGTCAAATCCATTTTTGACGAAAAAGGTAGGTTCAATCCCACTTTCGATGAAGAACAGCAGAAGCTCCTCGAGGGTGACATGATTGTCGAAGCCATCGGTCAAGGCCCCGATTTTTCTTTCATTCCCAAAGAGATGCTGGACAAGCTGGAATTTACTCCACGCCACAAAGTAAAGGTGGATGAAAACGGTGGCACCTCTATACCGAAAATTTTTGCCGGAGGTGACATCGTAAATCTGAATCTCGACGCGGTAACAGCCATTGCAGATGCCAAGAGGGCCGCGGAAGGTATCCACCGTTTCCTGAGGTGATATATCCTCATCTTCTGTCTGGGGGTAGGGATGGAAATCGAGGAAATTTGAGTACAAGTATGTAGGTATTGTCGGTTGATGGCAGCCCAGAGAAGAGGTGCTCGTTTGTGGGAAAAGAAGTTGATATCTGAGCTTCCTGTCCAGGCCTAATAATCAGGGTGTTCCCCGTGTTCATAGATATAGTCGAAATAATAGGTGGCATTTTCTGTTGCCACAACCGGGTCTTCATCCTCGGGCTTTTCCTCGTATGCCAGCCACACCTCGATATAAAGCTTCCTTGCGTGAGATTTTAATACCTCTTCAAGCCCGATGGGTGCTACAGAACCGGGGTCAAGATAACGCAAGTAGTCTTTCATGCCCGTGATCGCGGCCTTGACCGTGGGGATATGTTCTGCATCATCAAGCCGGTCCCGCTCATATCTATCATGCAAAGCCTGAATTATGGATTTGCCGGCACCGACAAGTGTCTCGATGGGGTCTGTTTTTTGGAACATCGATAACCTCTTCCTTTTCAGATTCAATCGTTACCTTCCTTTCCGGAGAGAAATTTATCAAGCGCATCCTTATTGAACCGCCAGACACGACCGATCCGGACAGCCGGGATTTTACCTTCTTTTGCGTACTTACAAATAGTAACTTCATGGATCTTTAGATACCTGGCGGCTTCCCTGGTCGTCATTACCTGTGCCATGGCGTATTTACCTCCTTTTTATTGGGATCAAATACATAAGAAGGATTAAAGTTAAAGTTTGTCATATAGCAATATCGGAATAAATCTTCAACAACAAACAAACCAAGACTCCGTGTAATCAAAAATAAACACGGAGTCTTGAGGTGATATATAAATGACAGAACAAATGATGCTATCGGCATTTTCTCAGAAAACCATCACGATGGATCAGTCAAGCGACGGGTTTCGGCCCTGGAACCGGACAATTGTTGGTTGGGACATC
>JAWOBE010000183.1:0-4802 GCA_046498185.1 Desulfatiglandaceae bacterium
TCCAGATGCCTGAAAAGATAAATGTATCCGAGGGCCTGCCCCTCACCTAAAACCCATCGGGCAACCCGCATCAGGTCCGCCTGCTGGAGCCTGGATATCCATTCAAAAGTTTTTGATTGATCAAGGCGGTCTTCGACCCATAACTCCAGGTCAAGCACGAACTGCCATTGTTCTTCGGAAGCAATCCCTACCAGAGGAAGACAATCGTCTTCGCCGATTTTTTTTACCAGCCAGTAAAAGTCTTCACAGGATAACGCCTGGACAAGTTCATTCGGATGTTCCCGGTCGAGCACCGCATTCAATATGTCCCGCCCCGACATTGAATTCAGACTACGCAATACCGCACGAGATTCTTGAAATATTTTTCTTTCAAAGGCTTTATTCGCTAGTTCCGTTGTCCGGTTTTTTCCACGCATTTCGGATCCGTCAAATTTTCTATTCGAGTTCTGGGTTCCCCTCACCGGTTTTTCTTTCTTCACTCTTACACGCTCCCTCTGTTATGATATCTTGAATGTAGCCGCTAACAAACCGTCCCGGATGCGGACGGAGATTCTAAGCTAAATGGAGGCTGTATGATCCAACTCGTCGGTAAAGGCGGCATTTTATTGTACCAGATAATTCTCTGATAGATGGCTGCCCTGGCCGTGTTCATCGAGTGCATCTCGGTACTCAGGACAAGCCGGATCATGCCCCCTGAATTTATTCGCAACATCGAAGACTTGATCAGAAAAAAGAAGTTAACAGAAGCCGTCTTTTTGTGCCACACTAATATGAACGAAACCTAAAAAAGTCTCGCAGGTGGATCAGCCAAGGTCCGGGTCACAATCGCCGTCGGCATGAATGAACGTAAGGAGCAGGAATGTGTCCGTCAAAAAGTGGAACTTTTCTAAGCTGATTCTAGCGTCTGTCTGCATACTGACTCTGCTGCTGGGTTGGCTGGTTTTCGGGGAAAGAGGGCTTCTTCACCTTTATCGCGCAGAACTGGAGAGGCAGGAATATATCGAGAAAATCAGACAGCTTTCCAAACAAAATCAGATAATGCTAGATGAAATCGAAAACTTGAGAAACAATATGGAATACATAGAGCATTTAGCAAGAACTGAGCTTAATATGGTGAAAAAAAATGAAATAATTTATAAATTTGAAAAACAATCAGACCAGTCTTCTACCGCCCCAACGGAGAACTTGCAAGATATTGACGGAGTGAAAATTGATGCCGATTCAAAACTCCCATAACAGCAACCTGGATGAATTAATCATTCGAAACCTTCCATCCCCGTCGACGGCCTTTTTGATTGTCTCGGAATGGTACAGTCAGGGTCGTTACGATGCTGTGATAAATGCCTGCAGGGACATACTAAAAATTTTTCCCGACGATATCCGGCTGCATCGTTTGGCCTGCCTGGCATATTCAGAACTGGATTTCCACCAGGAAGTGCTGGATGAAACCGAAGAAATCATGCGTAGCATCGAAGACTTTGCCGATATATACCTTATACGGGCTAAGGCCCTTAAGCGATCGAACGAAATCGGCAAAGCCCTCGAAACGCTGCGGCTCTACCTGGCTTACCGCCCAAACGACGAAACCGGGCTTGCCCTGCTTCAAGAACTGAGGGAAACCGACGGCTCCCTCGATTCTCCCGGCCAGGAACCTGCGGATATGAATTTAGACCCTGAAACTACAATGGCTTCCCCCACTATAGCCGAACTTTATTTTAGCCAGGGGCTGATCGACCAAGCAGTTGAAACTTACAGACATGTCGTTGCCCTGAACCCCGACGATGAAAGCTCCCGTCAAAGGCTTGAAGAATTGGAGTTGGAAGCCTCTAGGGTTCAGGAAAACAGGCTTAAGCAGGCGCAATTTTCAGCCGAGTCCGTGTGCAGAACCCTTCTTGTGCAGTGGCGGGAAAAATGTCGAACGCTTTTGGAAACCAAGATTTGATGAGTTCGTAAAAATAAGGAGGCTTCCAATGAAAAAAACTTTCAAATGGGTGGGCATAGGTGTGCTCGCTTTTTGCGTCGTTATAATCGCGGCGTTGCTGCTGATTCCGATGTTTGTGGATATCCAGGACTATAAACCCCGTCTTGAAACAATGGTATCGGAAAAAACCGGCCGGGATTTCTCCATCGGAGGAAACCTGGAGCTTTCCCTTTTTCCATGGGCCGGCATCTCTTTTTCAGATTTAAAACTCGGCAACCCTGAAGGCTACCAGGAAAAAAATTTTCTTTCGATTGAATCATTCGATGCCCGAGTTAAACTTCTGCCATTGCTTTCGAACAACATCCAGGTAAAGCGTTTCATAATAGACGGTCCCCACCTGGTGCTTGAAAAATCTGCGGACGGGAAAAGCAACTGGGAGGGATTCGGTGAAAGCAGGCAACCAAAAGAAAAGACTGTCCCGGTGACAAAGGAGGAGGACCGAAGCGATGTCCTCCCGGTAAAAAGTCTGCAGGTCCAGGAATTTTCGGTTAAAAACGGAACTATCGTCGTAATCGACGATGCGGCCGGAACTCGAAAAACTCTTTCCGATCTGAACCTCGAGCTTCAAAATGTATCACTCGATAAACCGGTGGGGATCTCTTTTTCCGGCAATCTGGACGGCCAGCCGCTGTCGATCGACGGTTCACTAGGCCCGGTGGGGGAAAACCCCGGCAAGGGCCCTTTACCCTTCGATCTGGCCGTAAAAGCCTTCAAACAACTGAACCTCGCCGTCAAGGGAAAAATAAGCGATGCTGCAACAGCACCTCGATTTGACGCAGCATTCGATCTCGCCCCCTTTTCGCCCAGAAAACTACTGGAAGCCGCTTCCGTATCCTTCCCGGTGAAAACGGCCGATCCTGCGGCTTTGGATAAACTTGCCGCTAAAGGTTCGATCAACGGGTCGACTGAAAAAATTTCCGTTACGAACGGCCAATTGAATCTGGATGATTCTACGATTTCTTTCTCAATTGACGCCGCCGAGTTCAAGAAACCTGTTCTTTCCTTCAACATGGAAATCGATTCGATCGATCTCGATCGGTACATGCCACCGCCGAAGGAACAGGATGGCACTACATCTACATCGAAAAAAAAATCCGAGCCCGGAGCCGAAATCGACTATGGACCATTGAGAAAACCGGCCATAAACGGAACCGTGCTGATTAAAAGTCTCACCGTGAGCAAAGCCCGCGTATCGGATTTAAGCATCAAAATCTCCGCCAGAGGCGGCCGTTACAATATCGAGCCGATCGAGTTCGCCGCATATGAAGGCACAGTGAAGGCCGGTGCCGTCCTCAATGTGCAAAAAAATACACCTTCCGCTTCCGTCGAGCTAAGCGCCCAGGGAGTCAAAATAAACCCCGCTTTGAAAGATGTACTCGACAAGGATTTCCTGGAAGGAACCCTTAAAACTGAAATGTCCATCGCTTTCGCCGGCGATAACCTGAACTCCATAAAGAAAAGCCTCAATGGTGGGGGAGAATTGTTGTTTGAAAACGGAGCCTTGATCGGGATAGACCTGGCGGGCATGGTTCGAAATGTGACATCAGCATTCGGGCTTTCTGACAAACCGGCCGAAAAACCACGGACTGACTTTTCTGAATTGACCGCACCTTTTACGATCAAAACCGGCGTTTTCAACACGTCGGGAACGACTATGAAATCACCCCTTATCAGGCTCCTTGTAACCGGCGATGCAGACCTTGCCGCCGAAACTCTTGACATGCGCGTGGAACCCAAGGTTGTGGCCACACTGAAAGGCCAGGGTGATACCAAACAACGATCGGGGTTGGCCGTACCGGTTATAGTGTCGGGAACTTTTTCGAAACCCAAATTCAAACCCGACGTTAAGGGCATTTTGAGCCAGGACGGCGAACTTCCCAAAGGCGAGGACCTCAAGAAAATTTTACCCGACGTGGATGAAATGCAGAAGGAATCGCTGAAAGATTCCGCGAAAGAGCTGCTAAAAGGCCTGCCGTTCAAGAAAAATTGATACAGGGACTGTGAGAAGAAGAGACTTTAACACCATAAAATATCTCTACCAACGAGGTAAACAAGTGAGCGTTGATAAAGACAACAGATGTACACAGTATCGCCTTGAACGGCTTTCAAATTTTTCCGAAAGACCGGGGCCTTTGCTGCTGATCATAATGGATGGTGTAGGCATAGGTGCGCAAAGTGAAGCCAATGCTGTTCATCTGGCCCGCACCCCGACACTGGACCGTCTTATGGTCTCGCCTTTTTCCTGTATACTTAAGGCCCACGGCAAGGCAGTGGGCCTTCCCAGCGATGAAGACATGGGAAACAGCGAGGTCGGACATAATGCACTTGGAGCGGGCCGGCTGATCGAACAGGGAGCCCGACTCGTCAATTCCGCAATCGCCTCCGGGAAAATCTTCGCCACTGATCTGTGGAAACGAATCGAAGGCCGCGTCCGTGAAGGTGGAACGGTTCATTTTATTGGCCTTCTATCCGACGGAAACGTCCATTCCCATATAAATCACCTCTACGCGCTTATAGACAGGTGCATGGAAGACGGCCTTCCCAGGCTTCGGATTCATGCCCTTCTGGACGGGCGAGATGTAGGTGAACGTTCCGCTCTGGATTATATTATGCCGACACAGGAAAAGCTTGCCGCAATCCGGAATGAACACGGATTCGACTACCGCATAGCCTCCGGCGGCGGTCGGATGAAAGTCACCATGGACAGGTACTACGCGGACTGGAACATAGTGAAACGCGGATGTGATTTATTCGGTGTATTCAAGCGATAGAAATAGACTCCATCGGGCAGCTCGCCTGCCTTCAGGGTGGCTTGTTGTTT
>JAWOBE010000186.1:0-4253 GCA_046498185.1 Desulfatiglandaceae bacterium
GTTTCGGGTTTCGGGTGTCAGGTGTCAGAGATGGAAGGTGTCATGTGTCAGAGATGGAAGGTGTCATGTGTCAGAAATTCGGGGGGGTCGGATGAAAATCATAAAACCTGTAGGTGCGGATTCATCCGCACACCCTGGGCGGATTTATCCGCCTGAATCGGAGAACGGATGAGCTGTCAGAATTTATGTCGCCCTTGAATCGGCAAACCGGGGTTTAAACATTTGTGCGAATGAATTCGCACCTACAGCCTGACACCTGACACCAATTTCCCTGGCACTTAGTTTTCGGAACAGGAATGCCGTAACCCAAGGGCATTCACTTAAGGAATTTTTTGTGGGTTTGCATGAAGTTCAAATCCCCCCTGACCCCCTTTGCTAAAGGGGGAACCATTAAACATTCTTTTTACATATAACCAATTTCTCCTTAAGTGAATGCCATTGTGCCGTAAACACCGGCTATAACATGTCACCCTTCCAGGGTTTTTGGTGATTTCTGCCGCTTATCTTTAAAAATATGATTGGCAATTACCACTCGCTGAATCTCCGAGGTTCCTTCATAGATGGTAAAAACCCGGGCATCCCGAAAAAAGCGCTCAACCGCATAATCAGATACGAATCCGTATCCACCGTGAAGCTGCAACGCTTTTGCTGTAATTCGATTGACCATTTCCGAGGCAAAAAGTTTGGCCATGGATGCCTGGGCCGTATATTTTTCTCCCCTATCTTTGAGGGCGGCGGCCGAGAGCATCAGCTGCCTGGCAGCTTCCAATTCCGTAGCCATATCGGCCACCATCCACCGGATGCCCTGAAACGTTGAAATTTTCTGTCCGAACTGTTCCCTTTCCCGCGTATATTTTACAGCGGCATCAAGTGCTGCCTGCGCAACACCCACCGATTGTGCCGCTATACCGATACGTCCGCCATCCAAAGCGGTCATGGCAATTTTGAAACCTTCGCCTTCTTTTCCCAGGCGGTCTTCAACCGGTACACGACAATTGTCAAAATTCAAGTCGCATGTATCGGAGGCCCGAAGGCCGAGTTTGTCCTCGATTCTGCCAATGCTGAAACCGGGGGTATTCTTGTTGATGAGAAAAGCGGTAATGCCTTTATGGCCTGCACTCTCATCGGTTTTTGCAGTCACAATCACCAGCCCGGCGTTTTTACCGGTGGTAATAAAACGTTTTGAACCGTTTATCACATAAAAATTTCCATTTCTTGTGGCCGAGGTGGTTTGACTGACCGGATCCGATCCTGCATGAGGCTCCGTCAAGGCAAAGGCACCAATAAGATCAGCGCTGCAAAGGGGCTTTAAATATCTGTTTTTCTGATCTTCCGTGCCGTAGCGAAGAATACTCTGACAGACAATGGAGTTATGAACGGACATAATTACAGCAGTTGAGGCACAAGAATAAGCAATTTCGGCCAGTGCCAGAGTGTAGCTGATGGTATCGGCGCCCTCTCCGCCATATTGCAGAGGAACCATCATGCCCATCAGCCCAAGCTCTCCCATCTTTTTGAGGTTCTCCCATGGAAATTCCTTCGTACGGTCCCTTTCAGCAGCCGTTGCCGCAATCACTTTCCGTGAAAACTCTCTTACCATAGACTGAATCATGACCTGTTCGTCGGTAAGCTCAAACAACTTTTTATCCTTTCAGATATATAGTGTCGGGTTTCAGGTTTCAGGTTTCAGGTGTCAGGTTTCAGGTGTCAGGTGTCAGGTGTCGGGTTTCAGGTGTCAGGTCTTCAGCATGGGCTTCTGGGTTCAACCTCTGAACCTCTGAACCTTTGTCGCGCCAGGAAAGCCTGGAGCGTTGGAATAGGTGGCGAGAGAGCCACACTTGAAATTTGCTGAAGGAGTCTAATGGGTTTGAATCCCATCCGATAAGGGCTGTCACCCGATCGGAAGCGAGTCTTGCCAGTGTAGGGAAATCCGAAGCTGGAAGCGTAGACAGCGGGTACTGAAGCCGTGTGAATCAGCCCCGAAAAGAGGTTTATTGTTGTGGCCTTCGTGTTCATGGTTGCGGGGGCGATACCATCTTGCTGAGTTGACAGTGGCAAGGTGGCGCGGCCGGGGTCTTATGAGCAGGGCAAAGGTACGAGAGGACTCCCCAGGAACCTGGGAGGCCCGAACTGCTCCACCGGGGAGATAACTGGCGTATGGGTGGCCATAGGGAAAGCATCCAGGCCCGCACAGGACCCGCCTCACGGGGATGTGCTGGAGAGACGAACAAATGGTGAGGCCGGTGGTACCGCCAAACGAAGGAAACGAAGTGCGGTGGGAAGGCACAAGGGCGTCTTAGCACGGGCATAGTACCGATGAGGACGGTGAACCCGACCCGCGGGGAGCCGGAGGAGGAAAGGGCCGTGCCGGGGATATGGAACTGTTGATGGGAAACACGGAGGATGCGTTGAAATCCGGGAACGTGTCAACGAAACAACAACGGATAGCGGAACTTGGGAAGCGCATGCCGGATGCGGGCTTTACGTCGCTGGCCTACCACATTGATCTGGAGTGGATGCACGAGGCGTACCGGAGGACACGAAAGGACGGATCGGCGGGAGTAGACGACATGACAGCAGAGGAATATGAAGAGGACCTGGATGGTAATCTTCGAAATCTGCTGGATCGGTTCAAGTCGGGAAGATATGTAGCGCCGCCGGTGAAGAGGGTGTATATCCCCAAGGGAGATGGCCGGGTAAGGCCGATAGGCATACCGACCCTGGAGGACAAGGTTCTCCAAAGGGCGGTGGTGATGTTGCTGACCTCTCTTTATGAGCAGGACTTTCTGGACTGTTCGTATGGCTTTCGACTGGGTCGTTCGGTCCACCAAGCGCTGGAGGATATGTGGAACAAGGTGATGGATATGGGCGGATGCTGGGTGTTGGAAGTAGACGTCCGAAACTTCTTCGGCGAGGTGAAGTACAATCATCTGCGTGAGTTTCTGAAGGAGCGGGTGCGTGATGGAGTGCTATTGCGGATAATCGGTAAGTGGCTGAAAGCAGGAGTAATGGAAGGTGGAATGATACACTACCCGAAGGAGGGGACTCCGCAGGGTGGCGTGATATCACCACTTTTGAGTAACCTCTACCTGCACAAGGTTTTGGATGAGTGGTTCGAGAAGAAGGTCAAACCGCGGTTGCGAGGAAGAGCTGAGTTGATCAGGTATTGTGATGACTACGTGATCCTATTTTCAAATGAGCAGGATGCGCACCGGGTCTGGGAAGTACAGCCGAAGCGATTTAGCAAGTACGGCCTGGCTCTACATGAGGAAAAGACCCGGCTGATAGACTTTCACCGTCCCAACGGGGGCCGACATAAGTCGGAGACCTATGTATTTCTCGGGTTCACCCATTTCTGGGGGAAGTCGAGGAAGGGCAACTGGGTGATGAAGCGGAAGACTGCGAAGAAGAAGCTGAAAGAGTCGGTGCGAAAGGTATATGAGTGGTGCAAGCTGCACCGGCATGATCCGGTGGAGGATCAGTGGAAAGCCCTTTGCAGGAAACTCGAAGGGCATTACGGCTTCTATGGGATTACCTTCAATACCAGGAGCTTGTGGCTGTTCTATGAACAGGTAAAACGCTCGTGGCACAAGTGGCTGAATCGACGCTCCCGAAAGAATGATATGCCATGGGAGAGATTCAACCGGCTTCTGGACCGCTATCCACTGCCGAGACCCCGGATTGTACACACATACGCGCAGTGAAACCATAACCCTGAGGAACCGTATGCGTTAATCGCGCTCGTACGGGTCTGTGGGGGTTCTGGGAGGGTAACCTCCCAATTCTACCCGGAAGCATATTACGAAGATTGTTCAAAGCCAGACAGGGGACCCGCAAAAAGATCAGTTGGACACCATAGAGCAAAAAGGAGCAGCCATTGGAGCTTAAAGATCTGGCCAAATTGTGTGTCGAAGCCGAGAAGTATTTCCAAGAGGAAGGCTTAACCATTGAGCCCAGGGTGTTGATGAGCGTGTCAGGGAAAAAAGACAGCGAAAAGGTGCCCATTTTCAAGATTCCTGAGGATCCCAGTCATAAAGCCGCTGAAAACATTTACGGCCAATTCATTGCTTACCGGAGAAAAACTAACCGGACATCTGTGTGTGTTTCTCTACTTAGCCGACTCGCGCTGAGCGCGCAACGACGCGGTATGACAGGAGGCCAGCTATCCGGCGATGCCGAGCACCGGCATCGGGGGTGCACCTAGCGGGCGCTCCCGCGAGCTCTCGCAGCCTGGGCCGCAGAGCTGCCCAGGC
>JAWOBE010000058.1:0-11821 GCA_046498185.1 Desulfatiglandaceae bacterium
GCCAGATCTTCACCGAACTGAAGGCGCCCGTACGGGTGGGGTATGGCCTTGCAGCCTTTTGTATTGAAAGCCACTTTTTCACAGGCCGAATTGCTTAAATCATCCAAAGGCAGAATCAGGACGTGATTCCGGATGCCGACTCTTCCGTTTTCCCGGCGGTAGCCCATTACTTTTCGTGTCGTCATTTTCTACCACCTCCTTGTCTTGAGATTGTGAATATGGACATGTTCGCCCTTTTTGAAATCCTTCACCACTTTACCAATATCGTGACCGTATTTGATCACGCCTTCATCGGTTGAATGGCCCCTGAGAGCGATTTTATGGCCCAGGGGGATGTCCTGAAGGGCTTTCACCGTAATTTTTTCTTGAGTGTCCATGAAGAGACCCTCGGCTTCACGGCCGGCTGCGATGTCGACCGTGGCGACCCCGACCGTGTCGTCGTGTTCGTGAATCAAAAAATCCGTCATTGGCTGCCTCCTTGAATAATGGAATAACGTTGAATGTTTTCGAGTGGGATTTCCCCTGCAATTTTTAGCGAACCTTGCCTTCCCTGACGTCCTCGGCGCTAACAATACGATGACGGCCTTGACTGGAATCCAGTGCCAGGATGAACTCGGCCAAACTTCGTAATTCTGCGGATGGCAGATCATATTTGGGCATAATTGAGGTGCTGCTGACCTTCTGCGGATCTTTGATAAACACCGTTAACTCATCCACAGTCCGATTTTTTTTTGCCATGTTAGCCAGATCCGGCCCTTGACGAATCCCTCCTCGGCCTCTTATTTGATGGCAGTAGGCACATTCATTCTCTACAAACATCGAAAGCCCTTGACGTTCCGAAGCGCTCAAAGATCGATCTGGGATAGGTATTATCTTCCCGTATGGCTGCACCCCCGCGAAGGCAGTAATCGTCAGATAAACAACAGCTACAATGCCGCTTATACCAAAAGCTGCAGCCAGAGGCCTGTCTGAGATGCGCCGGTAAGGTGTTCGACCGAGCCATGGAACTGTGAAAAGAATAACCATACCAACAAAGGGAATCAGCAGAGAGCCCACAGCCTCCCAGTGCCCAGGAAAATAAGTCAACAATTGAAAAAGCCACATGTAATACCACTCTGGACGTGGCAGGTATTCCGGATCAAGTGTGCCGGCTTCATCTTGAAGCGGCACCCCGGCAAAAATGGACAACCCTATCAAAACAATCAGAACCAGTACAAACGCAACGGAGGCTCGAGAAAGGTGTTCCGGATAAAACCGGTTCACCCGTTCAGGCTTTTCTTCCGGTTCACTTTCCGCTGCCATGCCATGCAAACGCATCAGATAGATATGCACAGCTATCAACATGAACATCAAACCGGGCAAAATCAACATATGGCCGGCATAAAACCTTGACAAAGTCATCCCTGAAACACGATCTCCTCCAAGCAAAATACCAGTAACAAAGTCACCAATCAAAGGTATGTCCCGAGCAATATTGCTTGATACTACCGTTGCCCAATATGCTTTTTGATCCCAGGGTAGCAAGTATCCAGTGAACCCCATACCGAGGGTCAGGATAAACAACACAGCCCCTACAATCCATGTCGTCTCGCGAGGCGATTTGAAGCATCCAGCAAAAAATACATGCAATAAATGGCACACCACCAATAGGACCATGGCTCCTGCGCCCCAGTGATGAATACCACGCAGCAACGATCCTAACTGCACGTCTTCCATGATATAAAGAATTGAACGATAAGCTGCATCCGGCGACGGATTATAATACATAGCCAGAAACGTTCCTGTAGCGGCTTGAACTACGAGAATCAAAACACATAGACTTCCCAACGTGGAGGTCCAACCAACCTTTGAAGGCAACCTTTTATAAAGAAAAGGCCGCAGATACGTCTCCCATCCAAAACGTTGAGCCAAAAATTCTTTCAACTTAGACATGTCAAGCCGCCTCCACCATCAAGTATCCATTTTCGACTTTAAACCGATGGGTACCCAGCGGCCGAGGAGGAGGCCCGGCGATGACTCTGCCATCCCGATCAAACTGTCCTCCATGGCATGCACAAAGAAAAATCTTTTTCGCGGCATCCCAGTGAACGAGGCAACCCAGATGGGTGCACGTGGTGTTGTATACAATCATCTCATCGGTCAGCCGGCTTATCATCACCGGTTTAACCATTGTCTCTTTATGAAATCCGCTGGTAAAATCATATCGCATCGTTAAGGTAGAGACTTGTCTCTCCGGCAGCTCTTCCATAGAGCAGATAGGAATCCATCGCTCCGGAGTTTTTCTCATAGTAGGCCCGATTGCAGCTGTCGCCAACAAGCCACCCACACCCAAGGTACATGCAGCACCGATTCCCATCGTAACTCTGCTCAAAAACCGACGGCGGGAAGGATCATCAGGCAATTCTTTTTCATTCACGCCATCCGCTGCGACATAAACAGGCATTTCCAATTCAGGCTTCACAGATGACTGAGCAGGGGAAAACCTCGAATCCGCGTATGCCTCAGTACTCCTCAGCTCCTTCAGATTCATCAGAGCTTTACGCTGGATATACTTAATGGCACGGGTCGGGCTCAATTCCTTTGGACACACCTCAGTACAGTTAAACTCAGTGCGACAATTATAACATGAGCCCAATACTGTGCGCAGGCGCTCCTCATTGCATCCTTCACGGCTATCGGCCAGCAAAGTAAAAGCCCTATTAAGAGCAGCCGGCCCGGCATAACCGTCGTGGTAATTAATCATGGTACAGCTCGAGACACAACATCCGCACTGGATGCATTCAGTTGCAAAACCGATATCTCGACGCTCTTGCGAGTCAGGAGGAATAACGGCCGGCTCTGTATCAGAAGATTGTGGGCAAAAGAAAGGCATCGCCTCCTCATATTTCTTGAAAAAGGAGGTCATGTCTACCACAAGATCTTTCACCACCGGAAAGTGGTTCAGAGGCCGCAGGGTAATATCTCTATCAGCAGGTAAATCGCAGACATTTGTCTTACAGGCCAACCTTTCACGGCCGTTGATGACCATACCGCATGAGCCGCACATGTTTACGCGACAGGCATAACGAAAAGCTAAAGTGGGATCCTGCTCTCGTTGGAGACGGATAAGAACATCGAGTATCGTAGTCATATTTGGATTAGCAATGTCAATTTCGAAACGATCGAAATGTCCTTCTCCGCCTTGGAGCGGATCGTAGCGGAAAACTCGAACGACACGCAGTTGGCGATCTAATGTATCCATATCTTAATCTCTCTACTCACATCAGTAAATCCCAAACCAAATTATTACCAGCATCACAATACCTAATCCTATTAGTCCAGCAATAAGAATTTTTTGATATTTGACATTGACAACATTGAAATCCAGCAGAATTACCCGTATACCTAGCATTGCGTGAAAGGTCAGAGTTGTCAGCAATAAAAATTGAATAAATGGTATATAGGTTAGGACCAAGTGCAATCCGAGCAGAAAGATAATCGCAATAGCCGAAATTCGCTGCCAGATCCAAGCCCACATACCAATGGGTGTGCTCCGCGCACGGTCAGGATCAAATTCCCCCCATTTCAGTCCAGGCCGATATTGCAAATCCACTTCCTTTTGCATTCTTTTTCTCCCATCAAATTGCATTTTTAGAGTATAGAGCTCATAATAACATACTATTTTTTTGCTTTAGGAGGCTTCTTAGCGTATTTTCGGCACTCCTCGACGCTCTTATAAGTAAAAACCACAGGCTGTCTGTTAACAACCGGCCTATCGTCGTCACCACGCTTGAGTATAATGTTAAACAAATATTCAGCATCATTCTGTTTAGGATAATCAAGCCGATAGTGAGCTCCTCTTTGCTCTTTCCGTTCTAAAGCTGAGACAGCTACCATACGCGATACATCAATCATATTGAGCAAATCTATATAAGTTTGCCAAGGCATATTATAAGCAGTATGTTCACTAACCGAAACTTTTTGACAAGCTTCAGCTATAACATCCAATTCATTAATAGCTTCAATCAACTCTTCTCCTCGACGGGTAACGCCGACCTTATTCCAGTTTGTTTCTCGGATCTCATTCCACAATGGAAAAACATCTTCACCTGACCCACGTTTGAGGGGATCCTCGTATCTTTCTCGCAAAGCGGCGTCATCTTTAAAGTTCGATTCCGGCCACCCAATTCCTTCTTTTCTTAAAAACCGCGCAATGGCCTTGCCAGCTTGTCGTCCGAAAACACATGAGTCGCAAACGCCATTTCCGCCCAGTCGATTCGCGCCATGAACACCACCGGAGTCTTCTCCCGCAACGAAAAGCCGGTTCAAAGAGGCGCGGCAATCTTCGTCGATTTTCGCTCCCCCCATAATATAATGTGCTGTAGGGGACACAGGTACCTTGCCCCGTGCCAAATCGTACTTGAATTGTCGACAGCGTGCTACCATGCCCGGAAAATTCTTCTCAACAAACTCAGATCCCAAGTGCTCAGCAACAATATGAACCCCTCCCTCGGGGCATGCCCGTCCCGCCTGTATTTCCATGTATGATGAGCGGCTCATCACATCACGGGTGGTTCGTTCCATGCGCTCAGGATCATATCGGGACATAAACCGCTCACCATCACCATTCAGCATATAAGCGCCCGCGCCTCGCAGCCCTTCCTCCAGAAGAGATCCAGCCACGACACTGTTGGGAATAATCAAACCAGTCGGATGAAATTGCACCATTTCCATATCCCGCATTTCAACTCCGGCCCGATAAAGCATGCCCAAACCATCCACTGACTTCTCAGGCCCTGGTGCATGAAAACGGTATTGAGTCGGGCCTCCTCCGGTAGCAACCAATATCGCTCGCGCCTTTACTTTCAAAAAAACACCGCTTCTCATATTCAGCAGCATCGCACCGACTACCTCCTGACCATTCGCATCAGTGAGGAGGTCTACTGCACGATGTTCTTCAAGTACCGTGATATGGCGTTTGATAACTTGCTCGGTAAGCCGGCTTAATATTTCTATCCCTGTCAGGTCACCTTTGTGAACCGTTCGGTCAAAGGATTGGCCTGCAAAAGGTTTCTGATGGATAGTCCCGTCTGGGTTACGTTCAAAAAAGCATCCATAGCGGGTTTCCATCTCTTTGATAGTCGGAGTAGCCTGTTCCACCAACGTTTTAGCTAAGCCTTGATCATTGATGTATTGCCCCCCTTTGAGAGTGTCCATCAGGTGCATCTCATGACTGTCATCATCATTAAGCACCACATTGAATCCTCCCTGGACCATACGGGTGCATCCCCCTTTGCCCTTGAGCGCTTTACAAACAATGAGAATTTTCAAAGAAGGATCGGCATCAAATGCATTCAGCGCAGCCATGTGCCCTGCTCCACCCATTCCTATAACCAACACATCAACCGTGATATAATCCATTTTTCGACCTTTAGGATCTAAAACTAGAGGGCATTTTCTGAATTTAAATGTATTAGATATTGTATATTGTATAATATTTTTTTACATCACCCGGTCGCAATGTCAAGAAAAATTTTGGCTTAAAAGTTCAATCTAAAGAAGCTTGTAAAATTCAAAAGGAGGACCAATTTTTCACTATTTTGTGCACACACAAGCATTGAACAGGGCGTAGCTGACACAAAGTAAATTCAAAAATACTACCTATACGATTACTACCCACTTTAAAATCGCAGGGCGAGCCAAGATTATTGCAATGAATGATTGTTTTTAGCTTCATCCATTCGGAATAACTGATGAATTCAGCAAAAAATTACTCGTTGAAATTCAGTGAATGAAGCGCATGGTTTCGAACACTGACGATATGGCGGCGCATTTGTTTTTCAGCATCCTCGGGATCATGTTTTTCAATCGCATCGAGAACCTTATAGTGCTCCTCCACAGTACGTCGAGCACGCCCAGGTATAACCACTGTACGGACTCTAATAAGTCTCAGGTGGGTATTAATGACCGCCATCGCATTTTGGAGCATCTCATTATCACACGCATTTAATAATAATTGATGAAATTCTATATCGGCTCTAGTAAAGTTCGTTAGATTTTCTCCTTGATCAGTTAACATATAGACTCGATCAAGAACCAGCCTAATCACGGAATTAAGGTCTGCATTGTCGTTAGTAGCGGCAACCAGACGGGCTACAAGACCTTCTAAAACCTCTCGCATATCGAATATTTCAGCAATTTTTTTTTCTGAATATTTCCGTAGAAAAGCTCCGCGCCGGGGAATAAATTCCACAATCCCCTCGTGTTCAAGTCGGAAAAGGCATTCACGGATAGGGGTGCGACTAACCCCGAACTTTATAGCCAAATCTTCTTCTAAAATTTTTTCTCCCGGCAGTATTTCTCTGGCCAAAATCATATCGTGTATGATTTCGTAAATCTGGTCCCGTAAGTTAGAATTTTCAATTTGTGCCTTCATATCAAATCTCTTTTCCTCAATTCAAAACATAGTATGTATAATGTATATTGCATATGCGATGACTTGCAACAAAATTTTTTCAACCCTGCTTCCTGTACTGGCAGCAGGGTAATGGAAACAGCTTCACAGGTGTATTGACGGCGGCCGAATGCTTCGACATAATTGCACCTCGACATCGATGATACCGAACCGAATCGACACCGGAGGAAAAACAATGAGCAACCATTTCGACACACATCGTCCGCTGGTCATGGGCACCCACTGGATGATCACCGCAGATCACCCCATCGCCGCCCAGGCCGGTGCCTCGGTGCTGGAAGCCGGCGGAAACGCCGTCGATGCGGCGGTTGCCGCAAGCATGATCATGGCCGTCGTACGCCCCCATATGTGCGGAATCGGCGGCGACCTCTTCATGCTTGTTCATTCAGGGAAGGAAGGCTCCTTTGAAGCATTGAACGCATCCGGCCGGTCCCCGGCCGGAGCTACAATCGACGCTTTCAAAGAACTCGGATACAATAAAATACCCGCAACAGGAATCCTGACCTCAACGGTACCCGGAGTGCTTGCCGGCTGGCAAGCGGCTCTCGATAGATACGGCTCGATGGCGTTCGATTCGCTTCTGGCCCGTGCGCTTCCTTACGCTGAAAACGGCTTTCCCGTGTATCGCGAATTGGTAGGGGCAGTCGAAGAACGAAAAAATTTGCTTCTTGCAGAAGGCCCTCCCGGAGAAATCTTTATCCCCGGGGGACGCGTGCCGGCTATTGGGGAACGCCTGCGTAATCCTTTGTTGGCCGAATCCTTTCGTGTGCTGATGAACGACGGGCCGGATGCGTTTTACAAGGGACCTCTTGGAGAAGCCCTGGTGGAGTATTCGCGGCGGAAGGGAGGATTTTTCAGTGAAGAAGACCTGGCCGAATACAAGATCACATGGGAAGCGCCGTTGACTGCCGATTACCACGGATTCACCATTGCAACTCAGCCACCAAACTCACAGGGAATCGCCCTGCTTATGCAGGCGATGATGCTCGAGCATTTTCCACTGGCTGATTTCTCACCGGATTCACCTGAGCTGGTACATTTGATGGTGGAAGCAAAAAAACTCGCATTCGCCGACCGGGACGCTTATGTCTGCGATCCATCCCTTCACCCGGTGCCGGTAGAACAGATGCTTTCCGGCGAGCAGGCTCGTGCGCGCATCTTGCTGGTGGACAAGGAGAAAAGTTCAAGCGTATTCCCGCCGAGAGACTTTTCTTCGGGAGGACAGGACACCGTGTATTTGACAGTGGTCGACAGAGACCTGAACGCGGTCTCGCTCATTCAATCCATTTACGAGACCTTCGGCTCATGCGCTATGGTGCCAACCACCGGGATGGTCCTTCACAACAGGGGAAGGGGTTTCACACTCGACCGTAATCATCCGAACCGTCTCGAACCACGGAAAAGGCCCTATCATACGCTTCATCCCGCGATGATCCTAAAGGACGGCCTGCCGTACATCGTTTTCGGGACTCCCGGCGCCGATGGACAGACACAAACCAATATCCAGTTGATTGTTGGTATGCTTGACCACGGAGCGGACCCCCAGCAGGCCAACGAAGCTCCTCGGTGGCGTTCGAATCCGGATGGAACATTGATGATTGAAAATCGCTTTCCTGAAAGCACACTTAAGTCCCTGGAACGCATGGGACACCGTCTCCAGGTTCTTGAACCATATGCAGAAATCATGGGTTCTTCTCAGGCCATCTTGATAGATCGACAAAACCATGTTCTTCAGGCTGGAGCCGACCCCCGCAGACAGGCTTATGCGATCGGTGCGTAGCCATGCCTGTAGACCCAATCCTACCTGGCAAGCCAGCGGGGCCTACTGTTCATATCCGGCTCGAAACCGCGACACCGCGCGTTATCATATTTTCATGCTCTTATTGATAACTTTTATAAGCAATTCTTCCAGCTCGGCCATCCGATAAGGTTTACTCAAAAAGGCCTCCGGTTTTTCGGAATGCTCACCCTGCATGGCCAGGGTTTCGTCATAGCCGCTTGTG
This sequence comes from Desulfatiglandaceae bacterium, assembly GCA_046498185.1. GTDB lineage: Bacteria > Desulfobacterota > DSM-4660 > Desulfatiglandales > Desulfatiglandaceae > CAYXDR01. Next base: position 8,458 of record JAWOBE010000058.1, read on the forward strand.
AGTATAAACGGGATTCCGGGAGAAAGCCGGCGCAGTGCCTCGAGTGTCTCCCAGCCATCCATATCGGGCATAACAAGATCACAGAGAACGCATGCAATCTCCTCTCTGTGCTGCAGGAACATCTCTACTGCCTCGTATCCATCTTTGGCTTCGATTACCTTGACTTCGATGAGATTGAGCATTGCTGCAGCCGCCCTGCGCACCATAACCTCGTCTTCTATAAGAAGAACCGAAACACCTTTCAGCGACGTCCCGGCTTCCTCACCTTGCCCGCTTATCTGCTGAACAGGTTCTTCTGATAATGGAAAATAGACGCGGAACGCGGTCCCAAGGTCCGGCCGCCCCTCAACCGTAATGCAGCCTCCATGAGCCTTGACTGCACCCAGCGCTATCGAGAGGCCCAGCCCTCGTCCGGTAAATTTGGTAGAAAAAAAAGGGTCGAAAATCCTTTCAACATCCGCCTCGGATATTCCACAGCCGTTGTCCACGACTTCGATGCATGCATAGTCTATGACCTCGGGTTTGAATTCCAGGGGAAAGCACTGTTCTTCCGGTATATCCCTCCCATGCACAGTGAATCCTCTACAAGAGACTACCCCATGGTCAACATCGAGTGCCTCCCTGGCGTTGGTCACAACACTGCGTATAACCTGCTTAATCTGATCGGCATTCCCATTTACAGCCGGGCCTGGTGAAGGCAACTCTATATTGAATGTAGCTTTCTCCGGGAAACCCACCTTTAGATCCTGCATGCACTGCCGACAGATGTCAGAAAGGTAAAACGGCTCATGCCTTACGGCGGTCTGACCCAGGTAGGCCAGCATCAAATCGGCCATTTCCGAGGCCCTGCGGGCCGCATTCATAGCTTCGGTTAAATTTCCAAGCAGGTCCACCTTTGAAATCGCAGATAGGCTGCCGTTTTCGGCAATGTTTTCGAACGTCAATTCCAGGTTTCCCATCACCACCGCAAGCATGTTGTTGTAATGATGTGCCACGGCCCCGGCCATACGTCGAAGACTTTCAACTTTTTGAATCTGGTGCGATTGAGCTTCCGCGCGTTTGTGGAGCGTAATGTCTTCGATCGCCATCACAGCAGCCCGTCGCCCGTGCAGCGTTATACCTTCCACCTTATATTTCACCCAGAGATTGTCAAACCCGGCATCTCTTTTCAGGCATGCCTCGCCTTCCTTCTCCTCCGGGTTGAGTTCTCCGGTAATAATCCCTCTAATAGCCTTGAAAAGAGGACATTTCGTACATTCTTTCGAATGGCCGCAGCCTTGAGGAGTTTCATGGCGGTTTACGCAACCGACAAAATCTCCGCACTTAAGGTTATCGGCAACTGCGATTTTTTTATTGAAAAGCGATTCAGCCGGACGGTTGGCATAAACCACCCGTTCACTTTCGTCGAATACCATGATTCCGACCGGGGACGCGTCCATGATGATTTTCAGCGCCCGATCTTTTTGCCCTGATCCCCTGCTCTCTAATTCGCTGACCAACGTAGATATTCCCCTGACAATAGCCGGCAAAGATCACTTTGGATGTTGGATGCACTTCAGGGTAAAGCTGCTCAGGCACTGTATATTGCCGATTCGGAGGCTCCGGCGACCGCCCCGGGAGCATTCACTCGAAAACGTGTGCAGGCAAAAAAGTGTAACCTCGCTTCCCACATACTTCAATATAAAATCAAACGGACGATAAGACCAGATATAACTTAAATTTAAATTTAACATAAATTGGGCATAAAGGCCAGTTTTTAAGTCCACAGATTACACGGGGTTCTACAGATATTTCCAGTATCCGATTTGCGTAGTATCCATCCGGAAATGCCGGATGGAAACGAACAAATTAATATCACTAGCGCAAAAATCGATTATTGCCCTGAGCCCTCTTCTATCCCTCCATGGGAAACGTAAACCTGGATTCAGGGGCCGAAATATTTTCTTGTCTTGCGGCATCATCGGGGTTCCTGATATCTTTCTGTAAACACAAAACGAAAAATATCGGCACGTGATGACCGGCATCAATCAGCCGGCCGGTGATCACCAGAGCCCGGAGCGATTGAATGGAGGAAATTTTTATTCAGTGGGTACAACGGCTTCCCCTGGCAGTCCTTTTCGGAATAATTGCTGTTTCCCTTTTTGTCTTGAGCAAAGGGGCCGATATTCTGGTTGAAGAAGCCGTTGCTCTTTCGATTCGCGCCGGAATCAGCAGGGTGATCATAGGAGCGACGATAATAAGCGTCGGAACCACCCTGCCTGAAGCATCGGTTTCTGTGATGTCCGCCATAAGTGGAGATCCTGAACTCGCCCTTGGAAACGCCGTCGGATCGATCATCTGCGATACCGGCCTCATATTGGGGCTTGCAACGCTTATAGGGCCTATCCCGCTCGAACCTAACATCGCAAACAGGCAGGGATGGATACAGTTCGGCAGCGGAGTGCTCCTGGTTCTTTTTTCGATACCGTATTCGAGCCTGGGTACCATTTTTTCAATCGGCGGAAATATTCCCAGATACGCAGGCATAATCTTTGTGTTACTGTTACTTTTATATTTATGGGTTTCAATTCGTTGGGCCAAAAACACCAGTGAATCCGTCCGGAGCGAAGAAGCACGTTCAGGCGAATGTCTTTCGATTCTTATAAAAATAGCGATTGGGATTGCAATGGTGCTAATTTCCTCCAAAATCCTTATTCCAACCGTCCAGGAAACCGCCCTGCGCCTTTCCGTGCCCCGGGGGATCATAGCAGCGACCCTGGTAGCCTTCGGAACGTCCCTTCCTGAATTCGTCACGGCTATAACCGCTGTCAGGAAAGGCTACGGCGAAATCGCACTCGGAAATATCATCGGAGCAGACATACTGAACGTTTTATTTGTCGCCGGTCTTTCGGCGGCGGTCACCCCTGGAGGCCTGACCGCTTCGGGTGAATTTTTCAGGCTCCTGTTCCCCGCAATGTTGGCAATTCTGACAGTATTCAGGATAGGAATCGCAGTTTCCGACCAAACACTCAAGCGGCCGTTCGGTGCATTGCTGTTGTTGATTTATCTTTCGATCACGGTTTTAAGCTACTCGCTCATATAAACACCGGGTAAATAACAGCATTCCCCCCTCTCAAATCAAACTAAAGTTTGATGCCCTCGTAACAAGTACCATCCCCGCGTTATCGGCATCGGCGTCGGGATCGGTATCGGGGTCGAAAAAGTCGCCAGTCAACGTCCGATACCGATGCCGACAGCGACCCCGAGGGACAGGGTTGTTTTGACTTGTTATGGGATTTCCAGCGCACAGACAGGTGTGAAGCACGATATCGCAGATTGAAGTCTATCAAGAGTTTCGGCTGGAGTGAAAAAATATTTTTTCGCA
>JAWOBE010000074.1:0-9547 GCA_046498185.1 Desulfatiglandaceae bacterium
GACGGTCCATAATCTATCGTAGCGACGAAACCATGTCATGCACGCCTGCCGGAAGGACACCGTATTCCAGCACAATCATTGACCGCCGTGCCCGCGTTTGGCCTGGAACTGGTACGCTGCGGCTGAGGTCTGTTTTGATTCTCTGAAATGGAACTGCCCTTACAACTCATTCTCGGCAATACAGATGGCTCAGCCCAGCCATTGGTGGCTAATCTCCTTGACCGGATGGAAGCGAACTCATCACATTACACCAGACCAACTAACGAAGCTCGGAGTATTGCCCATTCCATCGGGCCGACCGCACTGATTCTTTTGCATCTGCCCGACGAACAAAAACCGCCAACTGCCCGGCGAAAACCACTCATAGGGGGCTTGTCCTTGCCGCCCACCGCCTCTGGCACGATGCTTGCTGACGACCCAACTGTTGCGACTCACTCCAAGAGGTAGGCGGTTATGTCACAGGTGGTTTATCGGCCCAGGGACCCCCCAAGCTCTGCCTACTACCAGTGTGTGCAGGATCATTTTGAGGCCTTCGCGCAGGTCTATGAAGACCCGCCTGACTTGCCTTGAATGCACCTGAAAAGCATAAGCATCAATCAGAGGAATAAGATCCAAAGTGCAGCAAGCCCTTGTAACGGCATTGGCGGGCAGGGCGTTTTGAGCGCCAATATGGCTTTTTTCGGCCCTACGTACGCAGCGTCATTTACCGATTCCTCGATTGCGGCATCCTGCACAATGGCTTTGCCCGTGTCAGGTGTGGCGAATGTGGTCATGAGTACTTGTTGGCCTTTTCATGCAAACGCCGCCACTTCTGTCCGTCATGTTATCAGAAAAGAGTGGTGGAATTCGGTGAGTGGCTGTGTAAGGAAGTCCTCAAGGCCATACCGCATCGTCATTTCGTTTTCAGCCTACCCAAGATCCTCCGTCGGTATTTCCTCTACGATCGAAAACTCCTTTCCGAGTTAAGCCGCTGCGCCTGGGAGACCTTGAAGGAATTTTTCCAAGAGGTCGTTCCTGTTCCTGAGGAGGACGCCGTTCCTGGAGCGGTTGTGGCCATTCATTCGTTCGGTAACTTTTTGGGATGGCACCCTCACCTGCATATTCTGTGTACGGACGGATGTTTCTACGGTAGCGGTATGTTCCGCGTGGCCCCATTGTTTGAGTTGAAGCACCTGGAGGCCATATTTCGCCATAAGGTTTTCATGATGCTCCTTTCCAAGGCCAAGATCACCGAAGACTTTGTTGACCCGCCTGCCTTGCGTTGTAAAGTCTAAAAGCCAATTGCAAGCCACAGTTCTATGATCTTAACTCATTCCCCATTTGATGGGGCGGCAAAGCGGGCAGGTATGCTCATGAAATGGCGGCATTCCGGCTTCAACGTCTTCTGCGGACACAGGATCCAGCCTGGACAGGAGGAAGCCATGGAGAATCTAGCCCGTTATATCACACGCGGCGCAAGCGCCTGCGCTGCGCGTCCGGGCCTCTTTCTCTCAGGAGAGAATGTCCTATATACCTGAAGAGGCCAAGGTTGTTTACCAATCCAAGGACGGCAAGGAGGAGAAGATCTTCGACGCCCTTGAATGGCTTGGGGCCATGTGCTCGCACGTTCCGAACAAGGGCGAGCAGATGGTGAGATATGTGGGCTTCTACAGTAATGTGATGAGTGGCTTTATGTGGACCTTCAGTATTCAGGGGTCGACACTGCTTGATTTTTTAGAGGAAGAATGGGGTTAGGACCAGTTTATTCAAATTTCCACCGTTTTCGGCGGTGCTCATGTCATCAGGCCTTGCGCCCCCTACTCCACGTCCACCCCATCCCTGAACTCAAATCTCGATAGTGAAGAACCCCTCTTCGACCACAATATCTTGCGATTACATTTTGCGATTACATTTTGCTTGACGCCCAAGACCGTTTCACCTAAACTCTGCACTCAAGAAAGCGAATTCTTATCACCAAAGCGAATTCTTATCACCTATCACCCATGTTGACATATGCATTTATTAAAGAGCCAACTCTTTTTGAAATAGAACAGATAACGGCTCTCTACCGGAAAGAAGACTGGTGGCAACAGGAGGGGGATAATCCGGAAATGATCAAGCTGATCATTGCGGGGAGTCACTGCTTTCTTGTGGTTCGCCACGCGAATCGTATCGTTGGGATGGGAAGGGCTGTCAGCGACGGCATCAGTGATGCGTATCTTCAAGATGTGACAGTAATGGATTCATTCCGAGGACGGGGCATCGGGACACGAATCATAGAAATGCTTACCAGTCGTCTCGAGCAGGACGGAATCCAGTGGATCGGACTCATTGCGGAACGAAATTCTCATCCTCTATATGAACGTCTCGGCTTTTCCGTCATGCAGAATGCGCTTCCCATGTTGAGGTTGAAGAAATGAAGTTCAAACCCCTCACATTCTCCGACTATCAGTCATTAATCCCCTTTTTCTCACGCCAGCGCTACACGCTCTGCCCCTATTCACTTTCATCGATCGTTGTATGGAATAATGATGTATATCGTCCCTGCTTCGCCCTTGAAAACGACACCCTCATAGTCTACGCAGATTTCGCGCGAGGGAGGCAACGATCCCACTTGATACTGCCGATCTCCCCTGAAAAGGAATTTACTCCCGAAGAACTTGCCGATCTCTCCCATCGATCAGGATGTCACACCTACTGGTTCGTCCCTGGGGATTACCTCGAGAGGTATGGAGAAAACAAAACCAAGGATCTCTTTATCGTCGAGCCGCAGGAAGGATACGATGATTATGTATATCGGACCGTGGATCTGGCAACACTTGAGGGAAGAAAGTATTCAAAGAAGAGAAACCTTATCAAGCAGTTCGAACGGCAATATTATGAAGGAGCGGGGAATGTCGTCATTAAGGACATATTCAAAGAAGATGTTTCCAACTGCTTGTTGTTCCTGGACAGGTGGTGCGAAGAGCGCGACTGTGATGTGGACAAGGACGAAGACCTTGCTTGTGAGTGGCATGCCACCCGAAACGCCCTGAAACATATAGATGAATTGGGTTTTAGAGGCATCATGCTTTTAATCGAGGGGACTGTACAGGCCTTCGGTATCGCCTCACAACTCACAGACACAATGAGTGCGATCCATTTTCAGAAGGCCTCGGTACGTTTCAAGGGTCTCTACCAGTTTTTCGACCGTGAGTGCGCCCGAAGGCTCTTCCCGGAGCTGGAATACATAAACAAGGAAAGTGACATGGGCATTCCAGGACTGGCACAGTTTAAGCATTCTTATTACCCCGTTAAGATGGTGAGGGCATATCGGTTGACTATTCGGAAATAGTGGAGGGCATGCAAAAGGGAAAGACTGGGTGAAGGGGAAAAGGTCAGTCAGCAGGTATACAATCCATGAGTTTCAAGATACCCTATTACAGGCAGAGTACAGAATTTAGCTGTGGTCCGGCGTGTCTACTGATGATTTTCAAGTGTTTTGACAAAGACATCAATCTGAATCGCACCCTGGAATTTGAAGTCTGGCGTCAATGCAATATGATTGGAGTAAGAGGCGCGGACCCTTTCGGGATGAGTGTTCCTTTGTTAGATGCCGGGCATGAAACTTTTTTGTTACCGCAGTGGAGGCAGACCATCGACCATGATTTGTGGGGAGTTGGATGCAACGTCGAGGTTATGCCCAAGAAGATGCCACGTTATCTATTTGGGGGATTTCCGAAAACAAAAAGCGTGCTTTAGCGCGCGGTTTGACTGTGATTTATGGAGAGCCAACCGTTGAAAGGGTGATGAAGAGCTCTTATAAAGGGTACATTCCTCTGGCTCTGGTGCATATGGGAGTTGTACACAACGAGGATATACCTCATTGGATAGTAGTGACAGATATCAAAGATGATCATGTAATCTTCAATGATCCCTGTCCTCCGAAGGGAGGGAAGAATGTTTGTGTGAGCCGAGATGAATTCCAGCAGATGCTTTTAAATGTTGGGCCAAGGAACGGTTTAACACCATCGGTCGTCTTTGAAAAAAACTGCAAAATGTACAGGGAAAAATAGAAACCAAGAGGAAATTTTGTGATCAGCATTAAACAATTTCGCTATGCTGCAGATAATCTTGCCTATCTTATCTATGCGAAGAAAAGGGCAATGGCTGTTGACGGAGGCGCGTGGCCGGATATCCTGGAATTTATAGCCCGTAATGATCTCATTCTCGAATATGTCGCAAATACTCACTGTCACTATGATCATACACCGGGCAATGATGAGCTTTTGAAGCGATCAAAAGCCAAGTATCTCGAAATTTCCAGTCTTACTGGCGGCGAGGAAATCTCCCTGGGTTCCGACAAAATCACTATTATTCGAACACCGGGTCACTCGCTTGATTCAACTTGTTTTTATACTGGAGCGGCTGTCATTACTGGCGATACGCTTTTCAACGGAACCATAGGCAACTGTTTTACCGGTGATTTGAAAGCCTTCTTTATGTCTATCAAGCAGCTCATGAGCTTGCCTGCCGACACTCTGATCTATGCCGGTCATGATTATTGGATGGATTCACTGGCTTTTGCAGGATATCTGGAACCTGAAAACGCAGATTTAGAAAGTTTCAGAGCTTTATACAATCCCAGAAATGTTTGTTCAACTCTTGCCTGGGAATTCAGGATTAATCCTTACCTCCGGTTCAATGAAATTACAATTATAAACCTTTTAAAGAAAAGAAATCTGCCTCGAAGAACCGAATGGGAAAGATGGGAATCTCTCATGTCCGTTGATTGAGGGTAATGAGCATGAGGCCGAACGCGGCTATTAAACGATATACTGAGCCTTCGTGACGATGAGGAAAAAAGTGATTGACAAGGAAATAAAAACAAATTAGAAAAGACAATATAACTTATCAATTTGACTGGAAATATCAGGTTTTGTTACGTATGTCGAGTAGCCCGGGGGAATTTCACCCCCAGGCCCTCACAGGTAGGGTCGAAGGCTGGCGCGGTACGCAAAAGCCCGTTTCCAGCCCCCGCCTCGTCAAACGCAGCATGCGGATTTCCCGCACTACGCTTTCTCTGTCAACTTCATCTGAAAGTTTATGAGACCTATCAAGCTGGCAGCACTTTCAAGCCTTGTAATGTCGAACTCCATAATCGTTGAACAATCCGAGAGTTCCATAGAACCAGGCCCTATTCCATCTGTTCCAGCCGAAACCACGGCGTTTTCTCGCATACATCAGATGACGTCTGATCTTTTTCTCCACCCAGTCTTTCACGTAACCAAAACACTTGCTGGAGTTACCGACCCGAAAATAGTTGACCCATCCCCTTAGAATCGGGTTGATTAAGTATATCACCCGATCCACTGATTGGGATTGATGACGTCGGAACACATCTTTGAGCTTTCGCAACAAAGCAGTCCGTGCCTTCATCCGAGGTGTAACCCTCACTCCCCATACTCCTCGGCGTGTTCTAACACGCCGGTAGTCAAATCCCAGAAAGCTGAAGGTCTCATCTCGGCTAAGGTCCACTATTCGGGTCTTTTCCTGATTCATCTGTACATCTAATTTCTCAAACTCTTCTATCAGCCTTTTATAGGCAGCTTTTAAAAGCCATTCCCATTTTCTGAAACCATCTACCAGAACCACTAGGTGAGTAGCCCGGGGGAGTCTCACCCCCAGGCCCTCTCAGAACCGGACGTGAACCTCTCGGCTCATCCGGCTCCCATCATCCAACCGATGGCAAAATCCCCATCTGCCAGTGTGCGAACAAACGCGGTTCACGACGAGCGATTCGTCCCAACCAATGTTCTGCACGTCGCCGATGACGACTCAGCTTTTTGTATTTCCTGCGTGCCCAATGGATCAAGGCACGGTTCATGTGTCTGAGCACCGGATATAAACCCGATTTGTAAAAGCGTCCGTAATAGTTGATCCATCCGCGTATAACCGGATTAAATTTTCGAGAGATATCCTCAATCGACATGTCCGGCTTTAGATGAATCCGCCAATTACGAATCGTGTTGCGCATCGCTTTTGCAGCTTTGTTGCTGACTCCGGGCGTGAAGTTGATGAAAAACTTGCCGTAGCGATTCTTTGATCGTCTTGGACGGAAGGTATACCCAAGAAAATCAAATTTGATTTCCGGGTAATCCCCCCGGCGATCATCGTCTTTACAGTAGACGAGCTGCGTTTTATCCGGATGCAGCTCAAGGCCGCACTCATTGAAACGCTTATGCAATCGTTTCAGCAAATCTTCAGCTTCCTTTCTTGTCCGACAATGCGTCACCGCATCATCTGCGTAGCGCGCCCATGGATTTTGCAGAAAGTTCCGCTCCATCCACTTATCGAACACATAGTGCAGGAACAGATTCGATAAAACGGGGCTGATCACACCACCTTGCGGTGTTCCCGACCGGCGCTCTATTATCTGCCCGTCTTCCAACTGAAAGGGCGCTTTGAGCCATCGCTCTATATACAGCAGCACCCATTTGCAGTCGGTATGTGTCCTGACCGCACGCATCAGCAAATCGTGGTCGATATTGTCGAACAAGCCCTTGATGTCAAACTCCAACAGCCAATCATACCGCCAGCAGCGCTGGCGAGTCACGGCCACTGCATCAATTGCCGATTTGCCTGGCCTGTACCCATATGAATCCGGGTGGAAGATTGGCTCCACTTCGGGCTCAAAGTACATTTTGACAACCATTTGCGCAACTCGATCCGATACGGTTGGGACCCCGAGAATTCTTGTCCCTCCGTTCTTTTTGGGTATTTCTACCACCCTGACCGGAGGGGGAAAATAGCTTCCCGATGACATGCGATTCCAGACCTTGTAGAGGTTATCTTTCAACTTTTCTTCAAAAGCTGTTATCGACTCGCCATCAACTCCCGCAGCCCCTTTATTCGCCTTTACTCGCTTGTAGGCGTCCCAGACTACTTCCTTGGAAATATCAAACGGTTTTGCTTCTTCCATTGATTCCTCCCCTGCTTTATGCAGAGTTGATCAATCGTTAAAACAGGATGACACAGCCCCTTTGCTCCACCTCCATTACAGAGGCTTCAACGCTCATACGGGCTGTTCCGCCCCTATACGCCGCGTCGGTACTCTCATCCTTGTGGGGCTACCACTTGGATTTCTCCCTTTTCATCGGCGTCGTAGGTTCCCACGTTCCACACAAGAGCCTGTGCCATGTTCACGCCGCCTTCATGCCGGCCACCGCCTGGACAGTAGACAGGTTCCCTCCAGGCTTGTCCCAGGTTAACGACTCCCCCCTGGTTTTGATGACATCCCTACGCTTTCGACACTTTATCAGCGATTCACTGGTGTTCGTCTCCATGGCACCTACCTGATCCCGTCATGCGGGACCTTTTCCTTAACGCTCACCACCATGGCTTTTGACCACAGCAGCTTAAGGTGGTTTGAAGCCTCCGCCTGCACAGCGGCTTCGAGGGGCCTTCCCTCATCTCTTGTGCAGCACAGCACAGTGTCAGGTGACCATCATGGCCTCCTTCCTGCGCCTTCGTGGCGCACGGTCATCAGCAAAGCGGGCATATTCAATATAAGTATATTTGCCATTTCGGGTGACCTCCTTAGCGCGCTCCAGCATCTTGTCTACCTCGTTGAGGTAGATATTACTGAGCAACGGCGAGATGATCCCGCCTTGAGGTACTCCCCGTTTCCCACCAGCTTTCAGAATCAGTTTCAGCAGTCGCATTACCCTGTCATCGTTGATCCGTTCAGCGACTTTTCTCAATAGAATGTCATGCCGAACGTTATCAAAGTAGGCCTTTAGGTCCAAATCGATCACCCGGGTCTTATTCTTTACCACAGCTTCCGCTACCCGATCAACCGCAGCATGAGCAGTTCGCTTTGGGCGATAGCCATGTGATCCTTCCTGAAAATCGGCTTCAAATATGGGCTCCAAAATAAGTTTGAGTGCCCCCTGAACCACACGATCTCTTATCGCCGGGATTCCCAAGACCCTGACCTTATTATTGTCCTTGGGTATCTCCTTGATTCGATTGCGCATGGGTCGGTATGTTCCAGAGACAAGCTCAGTCTGTATCCGATCGAGAAATTCTTCCACTCCTGCCTTCTCAATGTCACCAAAGGTCACACCATCTATCCCCGGTGCACCGTTGTTTTCTTTGGCATCGCGATAGGCACTTCGAAGCGCCTCCATCTTACATGCATGAGCATAGAGCCCCCAGAACCGCCATGTCTTATCAGCCTTCGCCTTCAAGTATATCTTCCTCCTCAGGTCCTGCAGACTTATGGACGCCTTTGTCATTTCGCCCCCGCCTTCCATGTTGTTGGAAGATCGTTAACAGCAGGGTCCCTTCGCTCCCCGGATGTTAATCCGATTCATCGCTACTACGAACCCATCCGCCACCCTCTCGCCTTCGATTCACTTCCCGCTGTTAGCGGTTATAGAATCTACCTTGCTCCGGTGATTTCTCATCGGGGCGAGGAGGGCTTCTCCAGTTGCTCAGTATGTCCTTGCCACCGTGCTGTCGCTACCACCCCGCCGGAGTAGATCAGCCGTATCGATCAGTTTTCGGCTGCCCATACTGCCTTCGCCCTACGGTTGCGGGCTCGGCCTCCGGGAATTCTCACTTTCGGGGCCACCTCTGCGTTCACTTTCGTTACGGCCCGATGACTCGCTCACATCCCAAAAGGATTGCTTTGTCGATGGGCTTCAGATATTCGGTTTCCCTCCTATCTGCCATCCAAGCTACAGGGCTTCTGATTCTTACCCTGACAGGACTAACTCCTGCTGAACATACCAGCCTTAGCTGGACACACAACCGGACGTGACAGTCTCCCGTCATCCGGCTCCTATTGTCCAACCCACGTAAAGGGTTTTGCTTTATACAAATAGTTCCTCCCTGAATTCAGGTTGACTATTCTATAAAGCCGGACAATGTAGCCCCTTCGCTCCATCTCCATTACAGAGACTTCATCACTACTACGAGCTACTCCGCCCCTGTTCCCCTGCATCGGTACTCTCACACTCATGGGGGCTTCCCACTTGTGTTTCTCCCTTCGCATCAGGGGACAGGTTCCCACGTTCCACACAAGAGCCCGAACCAGGTTCTCGCCACCTATATGCCGGACGCCGCCCAGGCAGTAAACAGGTCCCCCCTGGACTGATCCCAGTAGTAAGCTGCTACCGGTTTTGACGCCATCCCATTCGTTTCGACACCTCATCAGTGGTTCGCTTACGCTCGACTCCCTGATTCATACCTGATCCCATCTTGTGGAACCTTTTCCTCAACGCTCACCACCATGGCTTTTGACCACAGCAGCTTGAGGTGGTTTGGAGCCTGCTCCTGTAAGCCGACTCCGAGGGGCCTACCCTCATCTCTTGTGCAGCCTCGTGGCGCACAGCTTATCGAAATATGGCATTCCGGCGAGGTACGAATCTGCGCGTATTCCAGTGCAATCATTGAGCGTTCCGCAGCACAGAGACTTGGCTGTCTGACGTCAAATATTTTTCCCGGTCCCAGGAATTATAATTGTCGCTGATCAACTTGGCAATGTTTTGGCCTATTTTCATGTTCGTGAGCCAGGCTTCAA
>JAWOBE010000005.1:0-4278 GCA_046498185.1 Desulfatiglandaceae bacterium
CCGTCACCGACCTCCCCGAGGAAGAGATCCGGGAGCTGTAAATATCAAGTCGGACGAACACGCCTTTCTCATCAAACTGGCCAACACCCGCATGCCCTTCGGTAAATACCACGGTCGAAAACGAACCATCCTGGATGCCTGGCCGCACAGTAATGCGTCCGGATTACGACCAGGCTAGCTCTTTCGGAGCTTCTTGGGTGCCGCCGCGGGACCTTATCAAGCGGAAGATTGGAAGGGAATCCAGGTTGTCGAGTTCCAGAACAAGCACCATACCCCAGAGCCCTGTGTGTAAGGTATGGAAACTCACAAAAACACAGAAGGCCGACAGACCGTTCCGCTCACCTCAGACCTCGTGTTCAAATACGTCTTTGGCGGGGAGCACAGTTCTCGCTACTTGCGGAGTTTGCTCTCCGCCATCCAGGAAGACGCGGGGTATCCCGCGATAGCCGCAGTGGAGATCGCCAACCCGTTCAATTTGCAGGATACGGCAGACGGCAAGCTCTCCGTCGTTGATGTCCGCGCCAGAGACGTCAACGGTGTAACCTTCACAGTGGAAGCGCAGTCTACCAACCACCACGCTTTTGGCTCCCGGGTACTCTATTACTGGGCCAGGACCTACGGCGCGCAGCTTCGCGAGGGGGACTTCTACACCACGCTGAAGCCGGTAGTGGGAATGAACCTGCTTGATTTTCGCCTCTTTCCGGAAGAGGCGAACGCGCCGCTGCACACCACCTTTGTGCCCAGCTGTGTCCAGAAACCGACGCTGCCACCGCTTTCGGATTTCGTCTTACACTTTCTGGAGCAGATTAAAATAACAATTAATAAATGAAAAACGTTCTATTTGATTTTTCATTAAAAACCATGCTTATCGCTGGTAAGAAAGAGATTGCAAAAACATCGCAATTTTTTTATGAATAGATCAGGAATAAAAATTGACAGCGGAGCTGTCATTTTATAATGCCGTCTTTTTGAATAATCACACAAGCGCGGAGAACCGGGCCGCTGAGGTTAAAAGCCTTACACCTCAGAATTCTGCAGCATCCGGAGGGCTTTTTCTGCGGCGTTTTCAATGATATCCCGGTAGGAAGGCATTTCCGCCGCTTTTTTCAGAGAGGGGATCTGAGATTTATCGCCGGTTTTCCCCAGCGCGCGAAGGGCCTCCGCCTGGGCGAGGTAGCTGTCTTCCTGCTGGAAACGTTTCTTGAAAAACGGGGCCAGTTTCCTTTGCTGAAATTCACCCAAAGCGGCCAAGGCCGCGGTCCTTACCCGTGAATTTTCATCCCGGCTTTTGTCTTTGAGAAAACCGATAGCGGTCTGATCCTTCAGATTTCCAATAGTCTCCACCGCGGCTTTTCTCACCGCCCAGAAAGGATCTTCCGCGGCGATTTTCTTTAGAACATCCCGAACCTCGGGCTGGTTTTGGAATTTCCCAAGTTCCGTAGCCGCCCACATCCTGCCGATGACATCGTCGTTTTGCGCCTGATAGATCAGTTCTTCCCTGCTCTTGGAGAATTCCCACTCTTTGAGAATATAATTCCCTTCATCAAAACGCACCAGAACCGGCCGGGAATCGAGCGCGAAACGGAAATTCTCTTCTTTTTCTTCCAGCCATATTTTCCGGATGATTTCGTCTTTTTCCGTTTTGAGCTTTAGCAGCACGGGTGTTTTATAGACGGGAATTCCTTTTGAGGTATCCTGAATCTGCCGGATTTCAAGGGTTAAATTTTTACTTTCCCCATCCCATGAATACGAGACGTCGAAAACCGGATGCCCCGGTTTAAAAAGCCACTGTTCGAAAAACCAATCCATATTTTCTCCGGTGACTTCTTTAACGGTTTTGGCAAAGTCATGGGTGTCCACAGGCTGAAAAGCATAAACATGCAGAAACCGCTTGAATACCCGGAAAAAAGCGTCGTCTCCCAGAATAAAGCGGAGCATGTGCAGCACACAGGCCCCTTTGGGATAGGAGTGCGCGTCGAACAGGTCCTGGGGGACCTCGTAACGGTCGGTGACAATGGGCCGTATATACTCGGTCGCAGCTTCGTGAAGATACGAATTTTTCTTGTTGAGCAGGTTGACCGCGCCTTCTTTGGGGCCGAGTTCGTATGCCGCGTAAAGGTAATCCGAATAAGTGCCGAAACTTTCGTTCATCCAGGCATGTTCCCAGCTCCGCAAAGTGATCAGATTGCCCCACCACTGGTGGGCCAGCTCATGGGAGACGATCCCGATGCTGGAAAAATCTTTATGGGCTTTTTCGTCGTGAAGGATCCGGTAAGTCATGGCTGTCGCCGAAGTGCTTTCCGCTCCCCCGCCGAAAGGGACAGAGACCTGGTCGTACTTGGCCCAAGGATAAGGAGTCCCGAAAGTTTGAATAAAAAATTCCATCATCTTCGGCGTCTTTTCGTAGGAACGGGAAACATGCGGCACATGTTGGGGAAACACCCAGTAATTGATGGGAATATCCTGGTAATGGTCGCGAATGACTTGGTAAGGAGCAGCGGCTATAAACATAAGATAAGTGGAATGGGGTTTTTCCTGAAGCCAGTGATAGGTGGCTGTTCCCTGCTCTTTGTTACGGGTTACCTGGACCAGGCGGCCGTTGGCGCAGACTTTATTGGGCTCTTTGACTGTGGCTATGATTTCGTTGGTCGCCTTGTCATTGGGAAAGTCATAGCAGGGAAACCAGTGATGGACCCCATTCGGCCAGGAATCGGAAGCCGCCAGCGCAGGATGGTTTTCGGTTTCGTCATAAAACCTGAGGCCTTTTTTTGCCCGGCCCGGTTTATGGGCTTCGGCGTCACTTTGGTAGGAGGCGGTTACTGAAAATTTTTCGCCGTAATCATAGTTATGGTCAAGCTCGATTATAAGTTTTTTATCATTCTGCTCGAATGAAAGACGGCGGCCCCAGTTATTCGTGACCTTCCGGACTGTGAAATCCTCAGCGTCCAGTTCAATCCGGTCCAGGCCGTTTTGGAGCGAGGAAAGAGAGGCGGTCGCACGCCCGGTAAAGGACCTGTTTTCAATATCAAGGTCGATCTCTACCAGATAATGAATCGCGTCGAATGTCCGGCTCCTTTCAAGCCGGCGGGGTTTTTGGGAAAAATCCTCGGTTTGCGCCGGAACCAGGCAGGCAATAGCCAGAAGAATACCGGCAAATAAAGTGAGTTTATGTCTTCTCATTTTTAATAGATTCCTTTCTCATTATAAAGGTTCTCTATGGGTTTCAAAAAACAAATTTTAATATTATTGGGGTTAATTGTACAGGAAAAGCCTGCTGAGAAAGGCTTTGGACGCTGGCAGGTTGATTTATGACGGCTTATTATTAGAAACTATTAATATGCAGAGTTTGCGGAAAAAAGCTTAAAAGGAGGCAATCTCATGATTGAGAAAAAACTTCAGAACGCAAAAATTGAATGTGTCCAGGGAAATATCGCGGATCAGCCTGATATGGAAGCCGTTGTCAATGCAGCGAACGCCGAGCTGCGAATCGGCGGCGGAGTCGCCGGTGCAATTCACGGGGCCGCCGGTCCGGGCCTGGCGAAGGAATGCCGTCCGCTCGCTCCGATTCGCCCCGGTCAGGCCGTTATTACCAGAGCGCACAATCTGCCGAACCGCTATGTGATTCACTGCCTCGGTCCCGTTTACGGCATAGACGAACCTTCCGATGATTTACTGGCTTCCTGTTACCGGAACGCACTCCAGCTGGCCGGGGAAAACAATATCCAGTCCATTGCTTTTCCCTCTATATCGACTGGCGCATTCGGCTTCCCGATGGAACCCGCAGCGAGAATCGCATTCGAGACAATTATCGGTGAATTGCCCCGCATCTCACCGGCCAAACACATCCGGTTTGTGCTGTACTCTGATGATGACCGGCGTCTCCATGAACGGATTCTAAAGAAGCTGATGGAATCAGAGGACCAATAGCCTCATCAATGCCCGTTGTTTCAAGCCGGTGTCATTGACTGGCGGATGGAAAAGTAAGGCTGTTGCCGCCCGGGGGCTCTGTGAAGCTCTGTTTGAATACTGTCTTTCAAATCACGAGGTTTTTGTGTAAGTGAAGCCATACTCAAAGAAATTAAAGAAAAAGGTTCTCTTCCATTTAGTGTGGGTAATTGAAACTTAGTTTGCCGGCGACGAGATAAACGATGGTCCGAAGATAGGTCACATGTTTGAATCCATAGGCTCTCTTCATGGCGGTTTTGATTTTGGAGTTAAGGCCTTCAACAACACCATTTGTTATTCGGGAAAGCGTAAAGCTGACAACTCCTTGCCAAT
>JAWOBE010000014.1:0-56276 GCA_046498185.1 Desulfatiglandaceae bacterium
TAGTGTCCATCCGGAAAAGGTAAATTGTTGATAAGAATCAAAAAAAAGCGCATTTTAAGGTGGACAAATTCCCGGTTTTGTTGGTATAAAGTTATTCAAGCAATTGAAATAACGACAACAAATAGGAAAGGGCCACCAAAAAATGCGCAAGAAAAACCACACTCAACTGCCCCTGATGGACAATGGAATCAACCACCCGCATGCTGAAGACTATGATCGGATCAGTCAGATTCTTGACAGCATTCCTACCATTAACGAGATGGTTTTGCAAGACCTTACCCATGGGGTTGAAAACCGTGATAAGGGAGCACAGGGCATGAGCGCCGAACAGGTTCTGCGCGCAGCGATCATCAAACAGACCGAGGATTTGAGCTACGAGGAACTGGCCTTTCATCTTGCTGACTCTCGTACTTACCGGAAGTTTTGTAAAATAGGTATTACTCAAAAGGGATTCAAGAAGACAGCTCTTTGCAATAACATAAAGGCTATCCCTCCTTCGACCATGGAAAGTATAAACCGCCTTATAACCGCGTGGGGTGAAGATAAAAAGATAGAAACCGGGAAACAGTCAAGAATCGATTGCACGGTGGTGGAATCTAATATCCATGAGCCTTCCGACTCCTCTCTCTTATGGGATTGTGTACGGGTATTAACCAATAAGTTTATTCAAATCAATGATAAATTAGAAGAAGTAAACTTCCAATTTTCAGATCATTGTAAAAGAGCCAAACGGAGAATGCTGGGCATCATGAACACGAACAAAAAGAAGGTGCAGAAAGACAAGTACAAGGACCTTCTCGTTGTGACCGAAAAGACGCTCGGCTATGGGCGAAGTGCGGTGTCGGCTCTGGATTCAACGGTGATTGTGGAACCAGTAAAAGCGGCCACGGCACAAGGTATCGGTGAAGAAATCAAGCGTATCGTTTCCTTGGCTGAAAAGGTTGTTGACCAGACTCGGCGGCGGGTGGTCAATGAGGAAAAGGTGCCAGCCTCAGAGAAGGTCGTTTCCATCTTCGAACCTCACACAGACATCATCGTCAAAGATCGGCGGGACACTTTTTACGGCCATAAAATCTGCTTGAGCGGGGGGCCGTCGAACCTTATCACCGACTGCTTGATCGTAGAAGGCAATCCAGCCGATAGCACTTTGACGACCCGGATGCTGGATCGCCATGATCAGATCTATGGTCGTTATCCACGGAAAGTGTCGCTTGATGGAGGGTTTGCCTCCAAGGAGAATCTGCGGCTGGCGAAATCCAGGGGCATCAAGGATGTGTGCTTTGCCAAGAAGCGCGGGCTCAAAGAAGAGGATATGTGCAAGAGCTCATGGGTTTACAGCAAGTTACGGCGATTCCGTGCCGGGATCGAAGCCGGAATCTCCTGGCTTAAACGGTGTTTCGGCCTGACCAGGTGTACGTGGAAGTCCTTCAACTCCTTCAAGAGTTATGTGTGGACGTCTATTGTCGCCGCTAATTTATTCACTTTGGCGAGGGCTGAAATAGCAACATGAAATCAGATTTTAAAACAAAAAGTATAATATCCTGGATTTAAAGGGATAACTATGCAAAAAAAGAGGTAGATTTACAAAATTACAGGTCAAAAGCTTATAAATCGCTCCCCTTGAAAGATGATCAGGGACAAAGGATGGCTTCGGCCTTAAGGGGTCAGTCAAAAAAACCCTATTTCCGGATGGGAACTAAATAAAATAATCGGGATTTCCGCATAAACCGAACCCAGGGCGACTGCAACAGCAAGCACCATAAATAGGGCCGCGAACAGGAAGACCGTTTGTGCTTTCATAGAAAATTCTCCCTTGCCAGCACACTAAAAATGATGCGATCTTAAAAAGTCAAAACAACCATGTCCCTCGGGGTCGGCGTCGGTATCGGAAATTGACCGGCGACCTTTTCGTCCCCGATACCGATCCCGATACCGATAAGGCGGAGATGGTACTTTTACGAACTCATCAATAATAAGCGTAACGTTTGAATCTGTTAAAACATAGAGTCATAAAAAAAAGGAGAATTGCCGTGAACATTGCAGTGATCGGATTGGGCCGGATGGGAATGAACATGGCGAGGCGACTCATTCAAAGCGGCCACGACGTAGTCGCCTACAACCGAACGACCAGTAAAACGGAAGCAATTGCTCGAGAAGGCGCGATTGCCGCATTTTCGCTGCATGACGTTGCTCAAAAACTGAGCCCACCGAGGCTTGCCTGGATGATGCTGCCTGCGGGAAATTTGGTCGACGAGCATCTCCTTCAGTTCAAGGAAATCCTTGACCCGGGCGATGTCGTGATCGACGGGGGGAACACCCATTTCAAAGATGATATCCGGCGCGCCGACATCCTGGCGGGAAAAGGGATTCATTTTATCGACGTGGGCGTGAGCGGCGGCATCTGGGGGCTGGAGGTCGGTTATTGCCTGATGATCGGCGGACCGACCGAAATTTACAGGTATCTCGAACCTGTATTCAGGTCACTGGCGCCGAAAGAAGGATATCTCCATTGCGGCCCCACCGGAGCCGGGCATTACGTAAAAATGGTTCACAACGCAATCGAGTACGGCATGATGCAGGCTTATGGAGAAGGCTTCCAAATGCTCGAATCATCTCCCTACGCCGAAACGCTTGATTACCAAAATGTCGCCCACCTCTGGAACCAGGGCAGTGTCGTGAGATCCTGGCTCCTGGAACTCGCCGAATCGGCGTTCTCAAAAGATGAAAAGCTCAGCGCGATACGCGGTTATGTGGAAGATTCAGGCGAAGGCCGTTGGGCCGCAAGCTATGCGGTAGAGAACGGAATTCCCGCCCCCGTCATCACGCTCTCCCTGATGAACAGATTTCGGTCCAGAAATCCGGATTCTTTTTCAGACCGACTTTTAGCCGCCCTGAGAAAAGAGTTTGGAGGCCATGAGGTGAAAAAAAGCACCTCAGTAAAGAGATAGTCAATCCAATCGTCAAATAGCCATAAACCCTACTTGAAAGGAGATGCCGAATGAAAACCTACCCTGTTCCTATGGTTCCCGGCCCTGTGATTGTGCCTGATGCAATCCGACAGGTTTACCTCGAGCCCTATGGATCCGGGGATCTGGAAGTGGAATTCTTCGATCTCTACACGCGGACCCAGGAGCGCCTGCAAACCATCATGGGTACGACGAATGACATTGTCATCATGTCGGGGGAAGGAATGCTTTCCCTGTGGAGTGCTATGAAGAGCGGCCTTAAGCAGGGAGACCGCGTGCTGGCGGTGGCCACCGGCGTTTTCGGGAAAAGGGGCTTGTCACGGCCGGCAGCTACGGGCCTCTGGAAGGAAACGTGTTCCGGTTAGGCCACATGGGCTCCCAGGCGGACCAAGCACTGGTGAGGCAGGCACTGGATGTCATCGCCGGTGCACTGTAAATTGTTGAAACCATTTCATCAATTGGGTTCAATATCTGAACACAGCTGCAAGCTGCCCGTTATCAGGCACATCCTCCGGTCCCACGGCATACACGGTTCCCCCGTTCAAAATGGAGTGGACGGCCGCCGCGTCCAGGAGATCCTGGTCTCCGGGCTTGAGGTCGCCGTCCACGTAAACCGTATCCGAATCCGGATCAAAATAGCCCCACACCTGAATCCCGACGGAAACGAACAGCACATCCACTTTCCCGTGGTAGGCCGCCAGAACGGCTTCCTTCACGTCGGTTGTTGTATGTCCCGTGCCTGCCAGCTTCCTGTACCTGGAGATTGCTTTTTCACGTGCCTTTGAAAAAATCGGTTCGACGACCGGCCAAGCCAGCGCATGAAGTTCTTCAGGTTTCAGCTCCTCCGGGTTCCCGCGAATCCCCTCCACCACGCGATGCGGATGCGAGGCTGCCTCTCTATAAATCGGGAAGAGATACTCGACCCCCGCAGGCACTATTGGAGATTGGCTGTCTGAGAACAAAACAGATAATTCTTCGTCAATCGTTCGAAACCATCTCAAAATTCTGTCCTTTTCCTCCTCCCTCACGTCATGGCCATGGAACATCGCGGATCGCTGCCCCGATCCCGTTGGTGTGCCGGTGTGGAACTGCAGCTGTTTTTCGAACTGCTCATATTGAAGCGCTTCCTCCATACTTTTGGGCATATCCCCCAAATCAACCTCGTCCACCGTATGTTTCGTGCCTTCCAGCAGCCTGACCTTGTTCTGGCTGAGCGCCAGAATATAAAAATGGCCGTCACTTGTAAAAAGCGGAAGCAAAGGCTTGAGGTGTAAACGATCCGAGATCACTACCAGCTCTTCAAACCGGAGGGGAAGGCGATAGATACGGCAAGTTTCAGAATTCAGGAATACTGCCAGGCCATCGCTTTGATGCAGCCAGAAAGACTGGTCATTTAACAATTTCCGCGCCGGCTTCAGCATCTCCCTTACATCCGAAGAACGCACGCCCTTGGACTGCAGGCGTGCATCGACCTGGTCAAGCAGGTTCCTGAAACGAATCGGATCCTGTTCCGTCTCCTTCCCCCGCTGATGGGTGGACATAAAAAGCGAGACGCACCAATCGGGATATCGGCCTGAAAGATTTTTTAATTCCGCCATGGTTATTATGTCCATACAGGCATCTCCTTTCGAAATTTGATGAGTGCGTGAAAAGTACCATCCCCGCATTATCGGCGTCGGGGTCGGAATCGGTATCGGGGTCGAAAAGGTCGCCGGTCAACTTCCTATACCGACGCCGACAGCAACCCCGCCCCCTAGGACATGGTTGTTTCGACTTTTAACGGTTCCATCAAATTTGTTGTTGGTTCACATGTCCGACCGTAAAATCAGGCTTCCATCAACGATAGGAACAAAACACCTCCCAATCGAGCATTTTCCCGGTCTTGTTGACAATCAACCCCAAGTCCTGCAGGCGGATGATCATGGCCTGTCTTGAAACGTTGGAAAACCCCCCGGCCTCACACATAGCCGCAGCGATATAAGGCCACTGTTCGGCAAAAGCTTCACGACTGGAATCTTCGAGCGTTCCCCTTTCAGCTCTGACGATAACCGGCGGGGTGCCGCAGATTCTCTGAAAAGCCTCACCCACCTGTTTTTCAGGCATCAAAAGGCAGGATGCAAAATAATCCGCCTGCCATTCGATGGGATCTCTGTCATTCACTGCTTTTCCCACAATCGCATCGTTTTTCGCACCCTCTTTTCCACTGGAATCCGCATAGCGGCGGTGGAGGACCCAATGGCCCGCCTCGTGGGCACAGGTGAAAACCAGCCTGCCCTCGGAACTATGTTCAAAAAGTCTTTCGTTGATTAAAATCCGCCTTGATTCCGAGTAGGTTGCGCCCAGGGCATCCCTGCTTCCGATGATCTTTTCAAGATTTACATAGTGGATTTCAAGTCCCAAGGCCCTCTCGATTATCTCTTCAACCGGTACTGGTGGATTGACAGTGTACCCGGCCTTCCGTTCAAAATCCTTGATCAATGCGTCGGCTTTCCGGGCGATGGATTGCTTGGACATCCATGGAACTTTCATTGTGCCCCATTTAACAAAAATTCAACAGAGTTTTTTTCATTCCTGGTGCAGGTTGATTCAAAGTCCTTCTGGACGTCAACAATCAAAAGACCGTCCCCTTTTACGAAATGGGTTTCAGGCATAATTTTTTCTCCCTCAATCCTGTCATATTTTTTCCCTATCCCACACTGGATTGAAATATTATCAGCGCTGTTCACTATCCCTGAAAAGTTATATTATACAAGTACATCGAAACTCTCAAGGCTTGAACAACTCTCGGCTACTTGAAAGCTTTCACTTTACAGCTTTTGAATAATCGAAAACATTGAGTTGTAGTGCTAAAACATGCAGAATAAGACGTGATACGTCGTTCCTTATCCATCCCGGGCAACGATTCGGACCGGGGAAAACAGGAGGGTACAGGATGGCGCCGAAAAAAAGTTCTCTCCAGCTCACGGACACGGCGAATAAAATACTGGAAGCGAGATACCTTCGCGTATTTCGGCCTCAGGACTCAAGGGAAACGCCTGCCGACCTCTTCGCAAGGGTGGCTCGGGCCGTGGCCCAGGCCGAACTTATAGCCGGAAATACAAAACAGGCCGCCAGGTACGAAGAGATTTTCCTGGGTATGATGCTCTCCCTTGATTTTCTCCCTAACAGCCCCACCCTTATGAATGCGGGCACACACCTGGGACAGCTCAGTGCCTGTTTTGTATTGCCTGTGGAAGACACCATCGAGGACATATTCGGCGCACTGAAAAACATGGCCATCATACAGCGGTCGGGGGGTGGAACAGGGTTTTCTTTTTCAAGATTGAGGCCCAAAGGTGACTTTCTGTCCTCCACCGGGGGGCAATCATCCGGCCCGGTTTCTTTCATGAGAATTTTCGATTGCGCAACATCACATATCAAACAGGGAGGGAAACGACGAGGTGCCAATCTCGGTTCCCTGAGAGTCGATCACCCCGATATCATGGATTTTATTACGGCCAAAACAGATGATCTTGATTTCGAAAACTTCAATCTCTCCGTGGTTGTCACGGATGCCTTCATGAATGCTGTGATTCAAAACCATGAATACAATCTCATCCACCCCCGGAACCAAACCACTGTCGGCACGCTCAAATCCCGAGACGTATTCAACGCCATCGCCCACGCCGCCTGGCAAACCGGAGACCCCGGACTGATTTTTTATGATGCGGTCAACAATGCAAACCCCACCCCTCAACTGGGTTCCATTGAAACAACCAATCCATGCGGTGAAATTCCGCTTCTACCCTATGAGTCCTGCAACCTGGGATCAATCAACCTCGCTCATATGGTACGTGGCGAAAAAGGTAAATGCACCATCGACTGGGATAAACTCCTGTCCACCACACAAAATGCCGTACGTTTTTTAGACGACGTCCTGGAAGTGAGCAAATTCCCGATACAACAGGTCGCGCAAACGACGCGCAACACCCGCAAAATTGGCCTGGGCCTGATGGGGTTCGCTGAGATGCTGATCCAACTGGGCATTTCCTATAACTCGGAAAAGGCGGTTGAGATTGCCGGACAGGTGATGAAAGCGATTCAACAGGAGGCACACCGGACTTCCACCATCCTTGCGGAGGAGCGCGGGGTTTATTCGGCCTGGAAAGGCAGCTTTCACGAAAAGAGCGGTTTGAAAATGCGTAACGCCACGTGTACCGCTGTCGCACCCACAGGCACCATCAGCCTGATAGCCGGAACATCCGCAGGCATAGAACCTTTGTTCGCCCTTGCCTACAGGCGTTCACCGGTGCTGGGGAATCAAAGCTTTTTTGAATACAATCCCCTTTTCCGGAAATTCATGGAAATCCATAACCTCGACACGAGGTACTTGACGAAAAAAGTTCTTGAAAAGGGCCGACTCACGGATATCGACGAAGTTCCGGAACACATAAAGGCACTTTTCGTAACCGCCCTTGAAATCCCCTTCAAACAGCACCTTAAGATCCAGGCAGCCTTTCAAAAGCATGTGGACAACTCGGTGTCAAAAACCATCAACATTCCCGGGGACGCCACACCTGAAGATGTGGCGCAAGCCTATCTACAGGCGTGGAAATACGGTTTGAAGGGAGCAACCATCTACCGTTACGGGAGCAAAAAGAACCAGATTCTGGAGCTCGGCGCGGGGGAAAAGCCATATCAGTATGATAGCCCAGCTCAATGCGATCCCGGTGAATGTGAAATATGAAAGGTCAATGAAGACCACAATTTG
Organism: Desulfatiglandaceae bacterium; assembly: GCA_046498185.1. GTDB lineage: Bacteria > Desulfobacterota > DSM-4660 > Desulfatiglandales > Desulfatiglandaceae > CAYXDR01. Next base: position 7,717 of record JAWOBE010000014.1, read on the forward strand.
CTTCAGGATTCCCCCAATTGCAAAAGGATTTGTTTCAAAGCGTCTTCTGCAACACCTTGAAACTCCAGGTACCTCATGCCATCGTTCCTCATCGCCTGGATCATTCTTTCGCCGAATTCTCCCGCGGAGATAAAGGTAACCCCCTTCTGGGCCAGAAAAACGACCACAGAAGCACCCGCTCTCCGCCTGTCCGCTTTATGAGGGTTATCGATGGTTTTCAGCAAATTTCCGGATCGGTCGAATATCAGAAAATAAGGGCTGCGTCCGGCCGCCTGGCTCACTTCGGCGGTGGGGCTCTTTCCCTCCACAGCTATCGCGATTTTACCTTCCGCCTCCGCAAAAGCAAAAACTGGTAAAAAGAAAATAATACTTAGAATAAATATGATTTTTTTCATTTTTAACATCACCTTTCCACATCTTGTCCAAACCCTCAGTTGCGTGTCCCCTGACGGAAAAACGTTGAAAACAAAATTTTCATGTCATACGATCACACATTTATTAGAAAAGATTTTAGAACTTATCGGAAAGGACTACAAGAACAAACATCGCCGAGGATCCTATGATCCAGCAAAGGATTGAATATGAAAATAGCAATAGGTTCAGATCACGCGGGGTTCACTTACAAGGAAAAAATTAAAGGCCTCCTGATGGATAGAGGTCATACAGTTGATGATTTCGGCACCGATTCCGAAGAACCGGTCGATTACCCTTTATTCATACTTCCTGTGGCCGAAGCAGTCTCAAATGGAAAGTACCAAAGGGGGATCGTGCTGGGTGGCTCAGGAAACGGGGAGGCAATCGTAGCTAACAGAGTCCCTGGAATCCGCTGCGCCCTATGCTGGAGCATTGAAACGGCCCGTCTCGCCAGAAGCCACAACGATGCCAACATGCTCTCACTCGGAGCGAGATTGATTTCGATCGACCAAGCACTGGAAATAGTCGATACTTGGCTCGACACCCCTTTTGACAAGGGACGCCATCTCAGGAGAATCGAGTTGATAGACAAGGCGACGCAGGCGGTTCCAGATACCGCCAGTCACTTAGAAAAAAGTCCCGCTTCGGGAAAGTCCACCGTTAGCGGACCCCAAAAGGAAGAAAAATCACGTGAAAATTTCGATCTCCTGATTTCTTTCCGGTTTATAAAATACATGGAAGGGAATAATTCTCTGGAATTTGAAGTCGAACCCAGCATGAAAAAGCCAACCGTGGTTCATATCCCCTCTGAAAAAACCTGGGATGAGAAATTCCCGGCATGGGCAGCTGGAAGACGCACCGAGATCCTAAATCGTATTAAACCGAAATGCTCCCATCTTGACTGGGAATGGAAAGAATACTGATACCCGAAACCCATCTCGAATGATTTCGGGGTGGACGTCGAGGGTTCCACTGCAGCTCAAGGAAGATGTTTTTCAGGCCAGCCGTGCAGACCGACAAGGTCGACGAAACGGACGCCCATCAGCGGTTGTTCCCGGTAGCTGTATTTCTCTTTCTGTATACGAACAAGCCTCTGGCTGAACCTGCGCCCAACCGGGACCACCAATCTTCCCCCTTCGGCCAGTTGTTCGACCAGCGGCTTCGGGACTTCGGGGCCTGCTGCTGTAACGATTATCGCATCGTATGGGGAATGTTCCACCCAGCCCAGGGTTCCATCGTCAACTTTGAAACGGATGTTCTGGTATCCCAGGCTTCTAAGCTTCGCCTTCGCATCCGTCAACAGCTCCTCGATCCGCTCGACGGTAAAGACCTCCCGCGCCAGCTCCGCGAGTACAGCCGTTTGGTATCCGCTCCCTGTCCCGATTTCAAGCACTTTTTCCCGGCCTTTGAGTTCCAGCGCCTCCGTCATATACGCAACAATATAGGGTTGGGAAATCGTCTGGTTGTGCCCCACGGGCAGCGGATAATCTCCGTAGGCGGAATCCTGCTGATCCTCGGGGACAAAAAGATGCCTGGGCACTTTTCGCATCGCCGAAAGCACCCTTTCATCGGTGATCCCCCGGGAAACCAACTGTCCGGAAATCATCGAATCTCTTGCCCGTTGATGATGTATGCGGTCCATGGTTATCCCTGGTTTCCATCCGGCATTTCCGGATGAACGATGGAGTATTTAAATTAATAATATCGTAAACGGCACGTCTTAAAAATAGAAAACCCATCTTCAACCCGAGCGTGACTTCCGGTAGAGAGTATCTATCTCCCGGCAGGCAAGATCAAACCCATATTTAAAAAAATAAGAAGCAACCATCCTACCGGCGAAGGTCCACCCGGCTTCCATCGCGATTCTTCCTGCGGAACCCTTCGTAAGCCATCTTGCAGCCTTAACCGGTACGCGGATGCCACTGTATATGTCTTTGAGCGATCGAAAAGTCCTGCCCAGCAATACTGCGGCGTCTCCTTCGGCCAGCTCGCGAAAACCGAGCAACTTCCCCAGTCTCACACCAAGAATGGCATGCACCGCGGATTTACGCTCGATTCTGGAAAACTCCAACAACCAAGCGCTCAAGCGCTCCACCAAAGCCCCAAAAGACGCCTCCTCGATCGGATTCCGGGCGGATGGAAACTGGTCCGACGCAAAAACCAGTGCGGCGCGTTCGACTGCACGCCGCCAGCGAAGTCCCCATTGCGCGAGGTTCAAAGAATCCGTCATACCCGGAAGGGAGCGCCTGATGTCCCGAATTCTCGGGTCCGGATATCCTTCTTCGTTGCGCTGAAACCACCTAAACCCGGAGACCTCCGGCTCAGCGGCGTCCTCACTTCCTGCCTTTGGATCTTCTTCGTCATAGCACTCCACAGCAAGAATGCCCACAGCTAGAAAAAGATCGGTAAAAATACACCTCAACAAAGACATCAAGATGAGCTTATGAGACAGAAAGGCCAACCATGAAAAGGGATCCGGAAAAATGATAAGCCTGGATCTCAAAACCCACTTGGAAGCAGTATTCCATCTTACCACGGTGCGTACCACAGCACTACGATGCAATTTCAGGTACCAATGATAAAACATCTTGATATTTCTCAAGCGAAGGTCGTGCAGACGCCCGAAACCGGGGGAGCTCAGCAGCTCTGCAGTCCTTTCCGACATGCGGCGGGACGCCCAGAGAAGCCTGCCGCAACGAACTGCAAATTCGGGATGCTCAACTTCCGGGTGATAACACCGGGCTACTTCGCGCACCAGTTCGACAAGATTGATGTTGATTATGTTTCCGGCTTTTGGAAACGGATCCCGATACGCCTTGGTACAACGCTCGATTACCACACCCAAAGCCGCCTTCCTGGCTCCGGAAGATTCATCACGTCTGCGGGCAAGGGAATCCAGCTCGACGCGGATTGAACGGTACCTGCGTATCACTTCCCTGAGCCGCCACCATGCAAACAAGGCCAAAGCGGTTAATCCAATGCCTGCCCATGCAGCTATTCTGAAAAAAATAATTGTATCCGGCCAAGTCAACATTCGTCCTCTGCGTTCATTTTGAATGGTTAGGTGTCCTTCCTTGTTCTAATCGATTACGCGCGTCCTATCAACATTCAATAAACACTTTGACTCCATCGGCATTTTACCTCTATAGTCATTGGTTGTGCGTTACCCTCCAAAAATACTGGATGGAATCTAGTAGAGGACTGGATGAAACGATACGGCTCACAATTCTTCCTGGCGCTGTTCATCTGTTCTTTTGCGCTCCTGTTGTATCTCATGGGCACCTACCTTTCCGCGATCGTGCTTGCTGCGGTCATAGCCAGCGTTTTTTATCCACTCTACGTCCGAATTAAAATTTTTTTCAAACATAATGAAACAGCCGCGTCCATCGTCATGCTGTTCTGTGTTGTGACGATCCTGTTTTTTCCTTCAGCGTGGTTTGTCGGCGCACTGAGCAATGAAGCCTATGAATTTTACATGAACACCCGTGACACGATGACAATCGAGCACGCCCGGCAATTCCTGGAAAGCGACTCAATCTGGATTGATAGAATCAAACGACTCACAGCGTTGATAGGCATCAATACGTCAGCGGATACCCTTCAAAGCATTGTGAACGAATTAGGCAAGGCAATCGGGCTTTTCCTGTACAAGCAACTGAGTTCGGTGGCTTCCAACCTATTGAACTTCATCCTTCATTTCTTTATTATGCTTCTTGCGATTTTTTATTTGCTTCGCGACGGGATGAAACTCAAGGAATACATGATTCAACTACTCCCTTTACCTGCGATGCAAATCGAAAAGGTGATCAAAAAATTTCATGAAACCGGCCACGCAATCCTTTTGATAAACGGCATTTCCGGAATCATCCAAGGATTTTTCGGCGGGTTGGGCTTTTCGCTTTTTGGCCTTGGCGCCCCGCTGCTTTGGGGAACGGTAATTTCCTTCATGGCGTTTTTACCGGTCATAGGGGCTTCGGTGGTTTTCATACCTGCGACAGCTGTTTTAGTGTTGCAGGGTAAAATAAATGTGGCGATCGCATTTCTGGCGTACAATATTTTCTATAGTTCAATAATTGAATATTTTGTGAAACCCAGACTTATCGGCGCCGGAATGCATATGAATTCGCTCATGGTTTTCATCGGCATAATCGGAGGCATCAAGCTTTTCGGGATCATGGGCATCCTTTACGGTCCGCTTATAATAACCGTGTTTATCACGATGGCGGAAATGTACCGCACCGAATATTGACGGCGTCGTAAAAAGTGCCATACCCGCCTTATCGGCGTCGGGGTCGATGGCTCTAGAAATAGAGGAATTTTTGACTTTACGAGGCCGTAGTGATTGACACGGCGCGGGAGAAAATGAAAGGGAAAAACCCCATAAAAGGAGTCAACCGATGGATCCTGCAAAAATACTTGAAGGGAAAAAGATTCTGGTTGTTGATGATGAACAAGATGTGCTTGATTTCCTTGCCGAAACGCTTGACATGTGTAAGGTGGACCTGGCCTCCACCTACGAAGAAGCCGTCGAGTTGCTCGGCAAAAATATTTACCATGTTGCCATCTTTGACATCATGGGGGTGCGCGGGTATGATCTTCTAGATATCGCCCGCAGCAAGGATATCCCCGCGTTGATGCTCACAGCTCACGCGTTATCCAAGGACAGCCTGAAAAAATCGGTCGAACGCGGCGCTTCATATTATGTCCCGAAGGACGAAATGCACCACATCGCCGATTTTCTCGTTGATATCCTTGAAGCCCGGGAGAAAAACAAAAACGTGTGGGTTAAATGGTATGAACGTATGAGCGGTTTCTGCGACCGCCGGTTTGGTCCCGGATGGCGGGAAGAAGAACCGGAATTCTGGGACGTCTATTTACAGCGCTGAAACGCCCGCGCGTGTCAAACATCGGCGCAACCAACGGGCGACTTCGAAGGAGCTTGCAAGTCCGCCGTTCAGCGATGCCGGGGCGCATAAATATGCGCCCGCTTCATTCAAATCAAACACCCAAGAAGGAGGGTTGATATGAAAAAAAGAGAAGGGGTGGGTATAACGATTACCGAGCACATCCTAAGCGAGCAGAGAGATAACCCGCATGCCACTGGAGCCTTCACCACACTGTTGAATGAACTGATAGTAGCCGCAAAAGTAATCTCCAGGGAAGTCAACAAGGCCGGGCTGGTTGACATATTGGGGCCGACCGGAAAAGTCAACGTACAGAATGAACGGGTCCAGAAGCTTGATATTTTCGCGAACCAGGTCATGATCGAGCGCATGCAGCACATGGGGCAGCTTTGTTGCATGGCCTCCGAGGAAGATCCCGATCTGATCCAGATCCCCCCGAAATACCCTCGGGGAGACTATATCATCTTCTTTGACCCGTTTGACGGTTCATCCAACATAGATGTAAACATCAACATCGGAACCATTTTCGGTATTTACCGCAGACCCGAGGGTCGATCCACGGAAGAAGTGCTATTGGATGAAGTTCTACAGCCGGGAAGCAGGCAGGTGGCGGCCGGTTATTTCATTTACGGCTCGAGCACGATCATGGTTTACACGACCGGAAACGGAACCGGCGTGCATGGATTTACGCTTTTTCCAAGCATCGGTGAATTCCTCCGATCCCATCCCTATATCAAAATACCCCCCAGGGGGAAAATTTACAGCGTAAACGAGGGTTATTATGCTTACTGGGATGAAAAAACCCGCGCCCTTGTTGATCATTTCAAGGGCCTCGACAACCAAGGCGGCAAATCTTATACAGCAAGATATGTCGGCAGCCTCGTGGCTGACTTTCACCGAAATCTTTTGAAAGGCGGGATCTTCATGTATCCCGCGGATCTTAAAGATCCCAAAAAGCCTCACGGAAAATTGAGGTTGATGGTGGAAGCAAATCCACTCGCCATGGTGGTTTCTGAAGCCGGAGGCTACGCCAGCGACGGTCACGGACCTATCCTGGACATTGACCCGCAGCAACTCCACCAGCGTACACCGCTTTTTATAGGCAGCAAGGAGGATGTGGAGCTAGCCGAAAAATACATCTCGGGCAGACAAGAATGATGGCCTCGTAAAAAGTATCATCCCCGCCTTATCGGCGTGGGGGTCGGGATCGGTATCGGCGTCGAAAAGGTCGCCGGTCAACTTCCGATACCGACGCCGACCCCGATTTGATATCGATTACGACAACGACAACCGTTTCGCTTCGCTTCACTGACAACGAGTTACATGAAGAAAAATAAAGGCTGTGGCGGGGGTTTCGATGCGGGAGATTCATCGGGGAGAAGGTACGTCATGCGGGAGGCTGCAGCGAAAGAGCCAAGGCTTGCGGTTGAATCTGCTTCGGTGCCCATTCACTTATCGGGGTTAAAAACCGCTCCCACAATAAATAGCGAGTCTTCCTCGTGGAAAACTACGAAATATGAAGCTTCCTCAGCGAAGCCCCCGGCGCGGCCGGAATCCCAAGCTATTAGCCATTAGCTCTTAGCGGTTAGCGAATCGGAATCCAAAAGCACTACCTGAAAAACAGCCTATACCGACGCCGAGGGACATCGTTGTTTTGACTTTTTACGACCGCATCAATCCCTGGTCTGGCCGAAGATGCGAAGCAGCATCAAAAACAGGTTTACGAAATCCAGGTAAAGCGATAGCGCGCCGAGAATAGCGCCCTTCCTCACGACGCCCGCTTCCAGATCTCCAGGTTGCGTCACCGCAAGATTTTTAATTTTTTGTGTATCGTAAGCCGTCAATCCTACGAAAACAAATACACCTATATAGCTGATCATCATGCTGAGGCCGCTGCTTCGGATAAACAGATTGACCAATGAAGCTATAATAATTCCGATCAACCCCATCATCAAAAAACCACCGAACGATGTGAGGTCCCTCTTGGTCGTCCATCCATAGATGCTGCACGCCAGGAATGTGCCGGCGCATACAAAAAATGTGCTTACAATGGAAGCTTGTGTATAAACGAGAAAAATAAACGAAAGTGTAACCCCGTTCAAAGCGGAATAAATCACAAACAGCCCGGTCGCCGTCCCGGCGCTCATTCTTGAAATCATTCCGCTCAACGAAAAAACCATTCCGAGCTGCGCGATGATCAACGCAAAGAAAAGTATCCTGTTCCCGAAAATCATCTGAATGGCAGCCGGAGAAGAAGAAACATACCAAGCCACAATCCCTGTCAGCCCCAACCCCACAGCCATCCAGTTATAAACGCTTCTTACAAATTCATTGACCCGGACTTCTGTCCTGGTTTGTTCCATTGCACGTGCTGGCATTAATATTTCCTCCTGTCGAATCGCTTCACCGGCACACTTGCCAGTATTTCATTCAATATAGATCACAGGGTGAAAACTTCAAGATTATTCGAGCTGATCAGCCTCCGGTTTTAAGTTGCAATTTTCTGCGTCTGCTTTAAAGTCATTTTATGAAAAAAGACAAGCTCTACATCGCGCTGGTGGGTCTGCCCGCCAGGGGAAAGTCCACGATCGCAAACAGGCTCAGGGATAACCTCCGGAAGGACAACATCAGGGTCCGGATTTTTAACAACGGGGACCTGAGAAGGAGGCTCACCGATCGAAGCTCTTCAGATCCCGAATTTTACGCTCCAAGCAACACGAAAGGATCGTCTCTCAGGGAGCATATCGCGATGATTAATATCGGCAGGGCAAAAGACTACCTTGCACGTGAAGGGCAGGTGGCGGTTCTCGATGCAACCCACGCAAGCAAAAAGCGCCGAAACAAACTCTCAAGCCTGCTCGACGACCACCCGGTTCTGTTTATCGAATGCATCAACGAAGATAAGACCATCCTCGAGGCAAGCGTCCTCAGGAAGATCATGCTGCCGGAATTCAATCACCTTTCGCTCGAAGCAGCGATTGAAAGCTTCAACAAGCGAATAAACTATTACCAGACGATCTACAGCCCGCTGGACGATGAACGGGATTTTGTCATACTCGATTCGCTGCACAACAAAATAATCAAGGAAGAAATCTCCGATACGATCCCCTTTTACGATCGGATCAGGGATTTTCTTGTAACCGACACCGTAAAGAATCTGTTCCTCGTTCGTCACGGTGAAACCTATTTTAACCTGGAAAACAGAATCGGCGGCGATTCCGAACTAACCGAAAACGGATGGGACCAAGCTCATGCGATCGCAGGTCATTTCGGCAAGGTGAAATTTCCATTCATTTTCACCAGCACCAAGAAACGCACCAAACAAACTGCTATCCCTGTACAGGCCGCACAAAAAGGTTGCGAAACAATATCATTAAAAGAATTCGACGAAATAGACAGCGGCATATGCGAGTGCATGAGTTATGAAGAAATACGGGAAAAATTTCCGGTAATCTACGGGGCACGTAAAAAAGATAAGTATAATTATATATATCCCGGTGGGGAAGGTTATGTGACGATGAAGAACAGGATTTACACCGGAATCAAGAAAGCCCTCTACCTCAGCGGGACGTCGGATCGAATCATGATCATCGGACACCGCGGAGTCAACCGAATGATTCTGGCTCACTTCCTGTATCGCAGGCAGGAGGATGTACCATACATCTACGTACCCCAGGACAAATATTATCACATAGTAGCCACTCAGGATAAAAAATTACTGCAGCTGAAACCTTTCATATCGATCAATTGAAAAACGGTGCGTTCATCCCACAACCGACCCGGCGCGCCCAGGCCTCCCTGGATTATTGATAGGGCCGCGATCGCAGCCTTCCTGATCCAGTTCCCGCAAACACCTGCGCATCTGCTTCAAGGCCTGGCGGATGCGGTGTTCGTTTTCAACGATCGCGATTCGCACATAGCCTTCCCCTTCTTCTCCGAAACCGATTCCGGGGCTCATAACCACGTTTCCATGCTCGGCCAGATGGCGTACAAAGTTCATCGAACCCATCCGACGGAAAGGCTCCGGGATTTGAGCCCAGATGAACATCCCGGCCTTCGGCGGCTCGACATGCCAGCCCATGCTCTGAAGCCCCCGGCAAAGCGTATTCCTTCGGGATTCATAGAGATGAACCTGTTTCACCACATCGTCGGCACAATCCCTGAGCGCAACAATGCTTGATATTTGCACCGGCGAAAAAACACCGTAATCATAGTAACCCTTTATTTTTCCAAGCGCGTTTATAAGCGCCGCGTTTCCCACACAATACCCGATCCGCCAGCCTGCCATATTGTATGATTTGGAGAAAGTCCCGAACTCGACGCCGACATCCTTGGCACCATCGGCCTCCAGGAAGCTGGGGGCCTTGTAACCTTCGAAAGTTATCTTTGCGTAAGCGAAATCCTGCAGCACCGCGAAGCGGTATTTTTTGGCCATGGAAACGATTTCCGCGAAAAACTCCCTGTCCACCACCTTTCCGGTGGGATTGTGGGGATAATTCAAAATCAACGCTTTCGGCCGCGGGATAAGCGATTCACACATCACCGCGATACGTTCCAGGAAACACGCGTCATCGGCCAGCGGGACACGGATGATATTTCCGCCGGCGATCACCGAAGCATAGATATGAATCGGAAAAGCCGGGGCCGGGACGATCACGTTGTCCCCGGGGCCAACCACGGCAAGGCACATGTGGGAAATGGCTTCCTTGGAGCCGATCGTACAAATAACTTCGGTTTCGCTGTCAAGTTTGACGCCATAGTCCTTGTAATAGGATTTAGCGATTTCCCGTCTCAAGTTCTTCAAACCTTGGGCTACAGGATACCGGTGGCTTTTCGGGTCCTGCACCACTTCGCAAAGCTTTCCGATAATCGGCTCCGGGGTCGGGTCCGTCGGGTTTCCCATACCAAGATCGATGACATCTTCACCCATAAGGCGCTTCCGCATCTTGATTTCGTTGATCATTCCGAACAGGTACGGAGGCAGTTGTCCCATGCGGGGGGCGAAAGCTACTGGGCTTGTCTGGTTCATACGATTCTCCTTTCCGGCGACAGGGGCATACAATAAAAAAACCCCGGTCCATGAGGCCCGGGGCAAAAAAAACGCCACGGACCGGTTCACTTCAGTCCGTGGCGTAAAGTTCAGCTTCAGCTTTTTTTAATCGCAGCCTCCACTCGCCTGGACTGAAGTCCCGGCGGCGGCAGCCGCTGAAAAACTATGATACATGAGAGGTATTCCTTTTCACTGTTTGAATTTAATATTTATTTTGAAACTATCCGCTGGCGCTTGTCAATACTTTATTGTATTTTATGCTCCGGCCGACGATCTATTTACAGGGTAAAAAACACGCAGAGTAACCCCCGAAGCGGCTGGAACCCCAAGCTATCAGCCATTAGAAAATCGGAATTCAAAACCACTACCTGAAAAACAGCCGAGACCGACGCCGAGACCGGGAGAATGTCGATTAGGATAACGACAACCGTTTCACTTCTGCTTCACTGACAACAATTTTTCCCAAGTCTCGGCCGGTTGCGGAATATTATCGCACAATTAAATCCCAAGTTCATCCCTATATTCAGTGAATCGGAGCGACCCAAATACCTGTTGACACAGACTGCTCGCAACAGCTATACACTGAGCATTGCGTTTCTGTCTCTTACTGATAATAGTTGTTATTCTGTATAAATTTAGAAAATAAATTCATCATTAATCATTTATACATGATATAATTTTAATTAAAGTATAATTTTAGCAGAATTTTTTGGTCTTTATAACAACATTATTTTCTTTAACCGGGTTTACACCCGTATTTTGACAGGAGGAGACTGTATATGTCAAAAGCAACTCAAAAGGTATTGATCGTATTGGTATCGGCGCTTTTCTTGGGAATGATTTTCGCGGCTCCTGGTGCTGCATTCGAATTCAAGAAAGAATACAAAATGCAGCTCAATGTAGGCCCCACCTTTTACTGGGGAATGGGAGCCACTAAATTTGCGGAACTTGTTAAGGAAAAAACCGACGGGAAAATGAATGTCAAGCCTTATTATTCAAGCCAGTTATTGAAGGGGGCACAGTTACAGTCGGCTCAGCTTGTGGCAACCGGCGTTATCGACTGTGCATTGGAATCCACCATAAACATCTCGCCGGTGATCCCAGAATGCAACATCTTTTCATTCCCCTTTTTCATCAACGACTTTGAAAATCTGGATAAAATAAAAGCCGGAAAGACAGGTAAAGCTATTTTCGAAGCAATGGCAAAAAAAGGACTTGTGGGCCTCCATTGGGCTGAAAACGGATTCAGGCAGATTACGAACAGCAAACGGGAAATCAAGCGGCCTGAAGACATGAAAGGACTCAAATTCCGAGTTGTGGGCAGCCCGATTTTCATAGACATCTACAGGCAACTTGGAGCAGACCCGGTCGATATGAACTGGGGCGACGCGGTCACCTCCTTCCAGCAGGGCGTTGTGGACGGCCAGGAAAATCCGGTGGGCGTGCTGGTGCCGGTACAGATCTGGCAGTATCACAAATATGCCAGTTTCTGGAATTATCTTGTGGACCCCCTGATCTTCTACTGGAACCAAAAAGAATGGAACTCCTTTCCGGACGATATAAAGGAGGCAATCAAAGAGGCGGCCGCCGAGGCGGGGCGCTTCGAAATCGCTCTTTGCAGGGCCGGACTCGATGGTGATAAATCGATTAATATCCTTAAAAACGAGTTCAACTACACGATGGACGTTCCCGAACCGGTCAAGTTCATGGAAGATAAAGGGATGACGGTAACTTTCCTTTCCGATGACGATGTAGCTGCTTTTGAAGAAGCCACCAAACCGGTCATCGACAAGTGGGTCGAAAAAATCGGGGAAGATATTTATCTTAAAGCCAAAGCTGATATGGGCAAATAGCGGATCACCAGTCTCTCCAACAAAGACTTCGATCTGGTCCGTTTCCAGCTCCGGGGTCTACAGGATGCGAACGCCCTGCAGACCCCGCTTATATTAACGGGAGACATCATGACCAAAATTCGCATAGATCACTGGTTGGCCGCGATTTTCCTGTTCATCATGGCCTCCATAGCATTTATTAACGTCTTGAGCCGCTACCTTTTTCATTTTTCGATTTCGGCAACCGAAGAAATCACGATAAATCTTTTCGTGTGGGTTACCGTCATCGGCTCAGGCCTGGCATTCGAACGTGGCGGCCAGCTCGGCATGGTGACGCTGTACAACATATTTCCTAATAAGCTAAAAAAAACCGTCACCATCGCCAATTCAGCGGCAAGTACGATACTGTTTATCCTGGTTGATTATTATATTATACAGGCAATCTATAATGAAATAACTCTTTTCAAAGCCACTTCACCCGCCCTCGCGATTCCTATATGGTTTTATTATGTAGGCGTTCCTATATTTTCGATCTTCGTTTTTACCGGCATTTACAGACATTCGGTGGCAAAATTGAAACTACTTGAATACAGGAGCTGAGGATATGGAAACTCTTGTTATCCTCTTATCCTTCGTAATTTTCATGGCTATGGGAATGCCGATAGGCACCGCGCTCGGCATATCGGCCGTACTCACCGTCTACTGGTTCGATTTAGGGATCGGAATGCTTGGGGTCAATTTTTCGTCCGGCATTGCATCCTTTCCGCTTCTCGCAATCCCGTTTTTCGTGCTTGCTGGGGTTATCCTTCAGAAGGCGGAGCTTGCCGCAACTATCGCACATTTCTTTGAACTTCTCGTCGGGAAGGCGGTGGGTGGACTCGCGATGGTTGCAGTGCTCACCTGCATGTTCTGGGGTGCGCTTTCCGGCTCCGGCCCTGCAACGACAGCCGCCGTCGGCTTGATTCTGCTCGCCCCCATGGTAAGACATGGTTATGACAAACATTTCGCCGGTGCCACAATAGCCAATTCGGCGGATCTCTCCATAATAATCCCGCCGAGCATAGCATTTATAATATACGGTAACATAACCAGCGTCTCGGTCAGCGCACTTTTCGTGGCAGGAATCCTGCCAGGCATACTGACAGGGGCGGGAACTCTGCTCGTCGCCTATTTAGTTTCCCGGAAAAGGGGGTATCGGGGGCTCCAAAATCGAGGGAGCGTGAAAGAAATCCTGGTAGCGTTCAAGAATTCTTTCTGGGCGATCATCGCGCCGATAATCATCCTTGGGGGAATATATTCCGGTATTTTCACGCCTACCGAGGCGGCTGTCGTGGCGGTATTTTACAGCCTTTTCATTGCCCTTTTCATTTATCGCACCGTCACGTTCCGGGATCTGGTTGAAATTTTTGTTGAAGCCAGTGTCACGAGTTCGGTGATCATGTTCATAGTGGTGTTCGCCGGCATCTTCACCTGGGCCGCCTCGGTGATCGGCGTTATCGATCTGGCGGCCAACACGATCATCAATATATCTCCCAATGCGGTGGTCATGATCATTCTCGTCAACCTGCTACTCCTGGCGCTGGGGATGATCCTGGATGCCATTTCAATCTCTTTCCTGGTTATGCCGATCCTGATCCCTGTTCTTGCAGCGTTCCAGATAGATCCTCTCTGGTACGGCGTGATATTCATCTCCGCCCTTGCGATCGGCCAGGCCACGCCGCCGGTGGGTGTAAATCTCTTCACTGCGGCCAACCTGATAAAGGGCGATATAGACTCGGTGGCCAGGCAGGCGATACCGTTCGTCTTGGTGGACGTTATCGTGCTGATTATTCTTTCGGTCGTACCGTGGTTCTCGCTGTACCTGCCCATCAAGGCAGGCTTATACACCCCTTAGCAACCATCAAGCTCTCTCAGGCGAATCGGATTTTATTCTGATCAAAGACGAGCCTTCAGCCCGGCAAGCAGCTCAAAAACCCTCTCGGCAGCATCTTCGGGGAGGGAGCCGACACCACACGAAGGGGTATAAAGCGAACGTTTCTGCAAAAGATTCCCGTCTATTCCGGCGCCGCAAAACAGCTTGGTAAGCCGGTCCATTCTTTCAAGCAAAGAATCCACTGTTTCGCGGGCGACTGTATCCGGATCGCTGGTGGGCACTATTCCCCAGGCGAGGTATCCTCCCCTTTGCAGGAAATTCGATATTTCCGCCGCATAAATAGTCGATTTATCGCCAAATTCATAAGCATCGAAGGAAATTATATCGAGATTCGCGCGCGTCGTAACGGCCCAGTCCATGTTGCCGCAGCAGTGCATTCCCACTATCGCTCCAGCGGCTTTCACCTGATCGATCACCCGGTTCAGCCCTTCCACCACGTCTTCATCCCGGACGCCCATATAGGCAGGTGTTCCAAGGGCGGACAGAATCGGTTCATCGCAAAACATGATAACCCTGTCCGCCGTTTCTTTCAGTTTTTCCACCTGCCAGGCTCCTTTGAGTGCCAAGCCGGCGCAGATCAAATCCCGGTAGCTTTCGTCCCACCAGATCGCTCTTCCCTCGGCATCGTTCAACCCCAATCCGAAAGTGAACGGACCGGTGACCTGGCCTTTCACGACAGACCAAGGCTCCCGGTTTTCACTCAATTCAAAAAAGCGGTACAGGCCTTGGGCAAAGTCTTTTGAAATACTAAAATAATTAGTATTCTTCGCTAAAACCGCCTCATATGCTTCCGTCATGGCCTCCAACAAGTCGTCGTTGCGCACCAGCCTGATTGCCTTTTTCTCCGTGTCTATATGAATTCCCGGAAACCCTTCACTACACTGGGCGATCATCCCCTCCACAAAAGATCTTGCCGGCAATTGCGGCCATGTCGGAATATCGAGAGGAAATGCGTCAAGGACTGCAAAGGCCTCATCCGCTCGTTTATGCGGCATACTGCCTATCATGAAAGATTGTCCGGCCTTCAAAAGTTCCATTCTTACTCCTTTTTTCGCTGATTTACATTTCACTGACTTCTCGAGATTTCATAGTATGTTATTCCATCCAACATCACAGGTCAAATGAGATGCCTCAAGACTCCAGCAAATAGAAAAATCTATTGCCAAATTGACCCATTCAGGAAACAAGCGAAATCATTTCACGAAAGTCTCATGACTGAGCCGGAATCGGATTCTGAGGACGCCCTTTTCAAAATCTGCGGAGATAATCTGGAACCTTCCGATCTCTCCTGTGAATTGAACATGAGGTCCGATGCATGGGCAGGAATCATAGGTCCCGACATCGATGATTCTTATATCTTCAGTTGCCGAGCCAGGAAGCCGTTGCAGATCATAAACTTTTTCCGCCTGCTTGTATGGGAGCCATCGTTCCGAAACAGGAAGATCCGCCTGGATGACCCTGTTCACGCGGTTTTCAATTTCTTTCAGTTCCTCAGCCGTCAGCCCGTGGCCGAACCTGTAATCGCATTTGGATTTTTTCTTTTCAATGTGAGCGCTGAAGCTTCGGCCGCAGTCGAACATCTGGATCATGGTACGATTCAGAACATGTTCCGCGGTGTGCATCCGCGGATCGTAGTTTTTACTCACAGGATATCCTCTGAAAGGAACCGCCTTCTCGCGGGCGACCTCAAAAATATGGTTTCAAGCCTCAATCTCCCGAATGCACCGTCACGGTAACGCTACCGCCTTTTCCAAACGTTTCATCCGTCAGTTTTTTATAATAAGACTTGTACAGTTGAATCGCGGCCAATGGATTGTGCCCGGTCACTCGGTCCTTGACCACCAGGACGGTACAAAACGCATCTGAATATCGCATGAACAAAGAGTCGTGACCGACACACAAACCCATAAGTATATTGAATTCAGTTTTCGCGGCGTTCAAAACCATCGCCTGGGTTATCGGACTGCACATGGCTTCAAAGCTCCCGGGTTCGACTTTCTGCTCTTCCGTTAGGCCCAGAACGTCCTCTTTCGGCGTCCTGCCCACCATGCATATTACCGAAGCAACCTCAAAGCCCTGAGCCTTCAATATCTCAGACAAGATTTTCGCCTCGTTTCTCAAGCCGCCGCAAAAAGCTATGCCAAGTCGCTTATACCCCATTTTATTAGCAAATTCAATAGTTTCTTGTATTCTTGGCTTGGCAGCGTACCGTACATGAGGATTGTCTTTGTCTTTATTCACATAACATTCCGCTTCCTGGATACTGGCGTTTCTTGCAAACGCTTTTATGTCGGTTCTTTTGTATTCAGAAAGCGACTTTTCTATGATATCTTCCAAATATAACGTGGGGCAATTGGCCGGACCTTTTCCATCGGGCCGGCTGCATATTTTTTCTTTAATTTGACATTCGGCGCATTGTGGGATTAACAGTTTCGATTCCTTCATAAATACTCCTTTTATTGCTGACTGTATTTTTTCTTCTGATTTATTTTTCTTTACAAACATCCACCCATTTCAGTGGCTTGGAAATTTCCTCCAGTTCATTGCGATCCAATTTTATTGCTGAATTCGAGCTCCCGCATGCTGGATATATAAAATCATAATTTTTTAACGAAACATCCAGGTATATTTCTACGTTTTCCTTTACTCCGAAAGGACAAACGCCACCCACTTCGTGACCGATCAATTCTTTTACTTCGTCCGCAGGCAACATATGGGCTTTACACCCGTATTCTTTTTTATATTTTTTGTTATCGATTTTCATATTTCCCGCGGTAACGATCAGTATCGGCATATCGTCTTTTATAAAAGACAGGGTTTTTGCAATTCTTTCCGGTTCGGTATTCAATGCCCTGGCTGCCAGCTCTACAGTTGCGCTCGATACGTCGAATTCTATAATTTCCTCCTCTTTACCCCATGGTTTCAAAAACTCACGCACCTGTTGTATCCCCATATACGCTCCTTCAATGCCAAAATTTCTTAAAATTAATGATCCAGTAACAATTAAGTCCGGTGATTCTCAAAGATCATCCTACCGGATTAGATATGCCACAGGCCGGGGAACTCGTCAATTCACTTTCTTCCGGGTGCTTCTCCTTAATAAGCCGGAAACCCAAGCTATTAGCAATTAGCTCTTAGCGGTTAGCGAATTGGAATCCAAAAGCACTACCTGGAAAACAGCCGACCCCGATACCGATACCGACGCCGACCCCGAAGGTAGATCGATTACGACAACGACAACCGTTTCGCTTTCGCTTCACTGACAACGAGTTACCTCATTACCTCAAGAAGAATAAAGGCTGTGGCGGGGGTTTCGATGCGGGAGATTCATCGGGGAGAAGGGGTGTCATGCGGGAGGCTGCAGCGAAAGAGCCAATACTTGCGTTTGAAACCCCTTCGGTGCCCATTCCTTGATCGCGGTTAAAAACCGCTCCCACAATAAATAGCGAGTCTTCCTCGTGGAAAACTACGAAATATGAAGCTTCCGCAGCGAAGCCCCCGGCGCAGCCGGAAATCCAAGCTATTAGCCATTAGCTCTTAGCGGTTAGCGAATCGGAATCCAAAAGTACTACCTGAAAACCAGGCGATCCCGATACCGATACCGACGCCGACCGAAACCACCTTGAAAACAGACGATACCGACGCTGACCGGTGTTGCCAGGATTGTTTGTTAACCTTATTTTCCCGGTATAATTGATAGGTCCGAATCACGAAAAAACTTGCTTACGACTTTTTACTTCGCCGTCAACCTTGAGAAATGACAGAAGGTGACTAATTTATTGATTGGTGCGTTTTACATATATTAACGATAAGAGTTGGTTTCTATGGGGATGAATTAAAATGCAAATGCAAGCAAAAAAGAAATTTGCCATGGTTGATTATAATACGTGCGATCCAAACGTATGCGACCCTGAAAAAGGCAAGTGCGCAGCTGCGTCCGCTTGCACGCACAAGGTACTCAAACAGATAGATGGGGCTTTTGAACCACCGATTGTTTTTCAGGATCTTTGCATGGGGTGCTGGGACTGTTTAGAGGCCTGTCCTTTGAGCGCCGTCGGAATGAAGAGCGTCACTTAGTGCACGTCAGGAAATGGTCCTTCTGCAGAATTTTTGGGCTCATTCACGCGAACGGATGCTTTTCAGGATATTGATTTAAATTTTAAATGCAGTTATCGCCCCGTTTCGGAGAAACCTCCATGACACGATCTTTTAAAGGGATGGATTTCGACTTCCGACACCTTGAGGTTTTCTCGAAAGTCGTTGAACTGAAAAGTTTTTCGAAAGCCGCCGCATCGGTTGGACTCGCCCAAGCCTCGGTCAGTGAGAAAATCGCGAACCTGGAAGAACGGATCGGTACAAAGCTGCTCGACCGCCTCGGTCGCCAGGTCACCACCACGAAAGCCGGGGATCTGCTCTATGCACATGCAAACCGCCTGCTCGAAATGAAAAATTTGGCTTGCCTGGAATTACAGGACTTCCTGGGGTTGACCGGAGGCGAAGTCTGGGCCGGTGCCAGCACTATACCCGGGGAATATATTCTTCCAGGTCTCCTGGGGAGATTCAGGTCAAGTTATCCCGGTATAAACCTCAAGTTGTCCATAGCCGGAAGCGATGAAATTATCCGGCGGGTCCTCGAGGGCCGAATCGAATTCGGCGTGATAGGCTCAACCCCGTCGGATGCGAACCTCGCGGCGACCAAACTGTGGAAAGATGAGCTCGTCGTCGTTACCCCGATCGGCCACCGACTGGCGGAATCGCCTGAAATTACCCCGGCCGCCTTCAGCAAAGAACCATTTATTTTCCGTGAGCCCGGGTCCGGTACGCTGAAAACGATACGCGAGCATTTCCAAAGAGCAGGTCTTCCGAAGATGGAGACACTTAGGGCGGCCGCCCGCCTGGGAAGCTCCACCGCAGTCAAAGAAGCGATAAAGGCCGGTGCTGGAATCTCCATTCTCTCAGCCCATGCCGTGAAAACAGAACTTGACGCAGGGCTTTTGGCTGTTTCCCGCATCGCCGGACTTTCGATGACCAGGCATTTCATGCTGGTTCGCGACAGGCGCAGAACCGTTTCTCCGTTATGTGGTTCGGTGATTCATTTCCTGGAGGAAACAACAGACTGAAATGCACCTTATTGGGCACTATTATCGATTTTGCCTGTTTGACAAATCGGTTTTACATGCTTATTCTGTTCGAGTTCAGAGGCCCAAATCATTTTGCAGACAGGAAAATTTAAATGACAAATGATTACCCAAAAAGATTAACTGAAACAGTGGCCGGATCCGGGTGAGCATCCAAACTTCCTCCAGGGGACCTGGACCGAGCGCTTTGTGGATTAAAATTTCCTACCGATGAAAATGTCATTGTCGGCCTGGATCATGCCGACGATGCCGGGGTATACAGGGTCAATGACGAAATCGCCTTGATCCAGACGGTGGATTTCTTTACTCCGATGGTTGACGATCCGTATTTTTTTGGGCAGATAGCCGCGGCCAATGCCCTCAGCGACGTCTACGCGATGGGGGGAATTCCGAAAACGGCGATGAACCTGGTAGCCTTCCCATTGAAACAAATGGACATAGAAATCTTGAGGCAGATCATCCAGGGCGGGATTGACAAAATGACCGAAGCAGGTGTTGTTCTTGTCGGCGGTCACAGCGTCGAAGACGAGGAACTTAAATACGGCCTTTCGGTCACCGGTTTCATTCACCCTGACCGGGTGCTGACCAAAAGGAATCTTCGTGCAGGCGACCGCCTTATTCTGACCAAACCGCTCGGCACCGGGATCATTTCAACAGCTGTAAAAGGAGGCCTTGCATCCCCGGAATCCATAGCCACAATCACCCGTCTTATGGCTGCGTTGAACCAGGGGCCGGCCCAGGTGATGCAGCATTACCCTGTCCATGCCTGCACCGATGTGACCGGATTCGGCCTGCTGGGGCACCTCTGCGAAATGATAGAAGGCTCCGAATTCGGTATAATCCTGCAAAGCGAAAGAATTCCGGTGATTGAGGAGGCACTGGATTACGCCGCGATGGGCCTTGTTCCCGCCGGAGCTTACAACAACCGTGCATTCAGAGAATCTTTCTGCACCTTCGACTCGTCGGTCGACGAAATATTGCGCGATGTCCTGTTCGACCCTCAAACTTCAGGAGGGCTGCTGATAGCCGTGGATGAATCCCACGCGATCGATCTGTTGAAGGACATATTGAATTCAGGCGAAGAATCTTCCCGGGCCTCTGTCATCGGTGAAATCACGTCATCAAACCCGGGGAGAATCAAAGTAAAATAACGAATAGCAATAATTCACCAACCAAAATAATTTCCTTTGAAAACGAAATCTATTTGAAGGAGTTGCTGATTATGGAAGCAGCGATAGACTGCCGCGGCCTTTCATGCCCGGCGCCGGTCCTGGCGGTGAAAAAAGAGATCGAAAAGAGGAACCCCGCACATATAACCATCGTCGTGGACAACGAGGCATCCAGGCAGAATGTTTCCCGCTTTCTTGAAACCAAACACTACCGGGTATCGGTGCAGGAGGAGGACGGCGTTTTCACCGTCCTGGGCAGTATCGAGAGCAGGCCTCAACCGTCCGAAGAACCCGTTGTGGCGAAGGCGGGCAGGAAAATTGTTGTGCTGGTCACCTCCGATACAATGGGCCGAGGGGATGATGAGCTGGGCACAGCTTTGGTGGGAAATTTCTTGAAGACCCTGAAAGAAATGGGGAATGAGCTCTGGCGGCTGGTTTTTCTGAACGCCGGGATCAAACTTACGGCCGAGGGTTCTCCTGTTCTCGAAACCTTGAGTGAACTGGAAAATGACGGGGTCACCATCCTGGTATGCGGCACCTGTCTTACACATTTCGGCCTGCTGGAACATAAGAAAGTCGGCCAGACAACGAACATGCTGGATATTGTCACGGCTCTCCAAGCCGCCGATTCGGTTATAACACTATGAAAATCCGCAAAAACCGCAGCTTTTCATTTGACAACCAAAACCTGCTTTCCTATATATTAGTAAAATTTTTTTCTGGTAAAAGGCGGTAACCGAATGCTGGAATCTCTTTTGCGCCCTCAAACCATTGCCGTGGTCGGAGCCTCGAAAAAACCCGGCAAGGTAGGCTATGCTATTGTAGACAATCTCGTAAACGGAAATTTTTCCGGAGAAGTGGTGCTGATAAATCCGAGTGCAACGGAAATCCTCGGAGTCAGATGCTTCCCTGATCTGCGGAGCTATGGCAGTAAAATCGATCTGAGCGTTATAGCACTCCCGACGCGTCTGGTGAAAAAAGCGGTCGAAGAATCGATTGAAGCTGGCGCAAAGGCGATCGTAGTTATTACCGCCGGATTCAAGGAAGTCGACGAGCAGGGTGCTATCCTTGAAAAAGAAATCACCCGGTTGTGCAAAATGCATAATGTGCGGTTGATGGGACCCAACTGCCTGGGAATCATTAACACTGAAAACGGCATGAATGCGTCCTTCGCTTCCAAGATGCCGGCAACAGGCGGGATATCGGTGCTTTCACAGTCAGGTGCCTTGGCAACCGCGATACTCGACTGGGCCGCCGAGCGTCATCTGGGGCTCGCCAAACTGGTAAGTATCGGAAACAAGGCCGACCTTAACGAAAATGATTTTCTTTCCACGTTCGCAGACGATCCTTCAACGACCGTTATAGTGGGCTACCTTGAAAGCATCGTTTCAGGTGATGAGTTCATAAAGGTGGCCGAGGGGGCCGCCGGGAAAAAACCGGTCGTGATTCTAAAGGCGGGAACAACAGCGGCCGGTACCAAGGCTGCCTCCTCTCACACAGGAAGCCTCACAGGGGCGGATATAGCCTACGGTGCAGCCTTCAGACGTTCCGGGGTCATACGCGCCGAAACATTCGAGCGGCTCTTTGATTATGCCACCGCCCTGGCCATGCAGCCCCTGCCCGCTGGAGACAGGGTCGCCATAATCACGAACGCCGGGGGCCCGGGAATCATGGCCGCAGACGCCGTCGAAAAAATGGGAATGCACGTAGCGGTACTGGCGGACAGCACCGCGACTGCGCTCAAAAAAAAGCTTCCTGAGGCAGCCAGCGTTGGGAACCCCATTGACGTGCTTGGAGATGCGGACCCGGAGCGCTATACGACCGCGCTCGAAGCAGCCCAGGAGGACGATTCCGTCGATGCGGTGATCGTCATTCTCACCCCACAGGCCATGACCAAGCCGGCGGAGACGGCGCATGCCATTGCATCGAATATCAAAGGCAACAAACCAGTGCTCGCATGTTTTATGGGTGGTGAAGATGTATTGCCGGGCAGGGAGGAACTGGTTGCAAGAAATCTTCCTGACTACCCTTCCCCGGACAGGACCGTCGCGGCCCTTAAAGCCATGTGTGACTACGCGGCCTGGAAAAAACGGCCTCCAAGGATTGTCACGCGCTTTTCGGTGAATCAACGGAGGGTCCAGCGAATTATCAAGCATCAGCTACGCATGGACCGATACCAGGTCAGCGAAGTTAAAGCAAAGGAAATTTTGAGGGCCTACAACTTCAACGTCCCTTCGGGCGACGTAGCCTACTCCGCCGATGAAGCTATGGATTTAGCGGACCGTGTGACCTATCCGGTGGCAATGAAAATCGTGTCTCCGGATATCTTCCATAAATCCGATCTAGGCGGGGTCAAGCTTAATCTCACGAGCCGGAGTCAAGTCAGGGACGCCTACGACCTCATGATGATGCGTATAGGCCAGAAAGCCCCGGATGCCAGGCTCGAAGGGGTCTACATCGAAAAGATGTGCCCGTTCGGCCGGGAAACGATAATCGGGATGACAAGAGATCCTCAGTTCGGTCCCATGCTGATGTTCGGCATGGGCGGTATATTCGTCGAAGTGCTTAAGGATGTCAGTTTCCACCTGGCGCCGATAACCTCCGAGGAAGCTCTTCAAATGCTCGAAAGCACCCGGAGCTACAAGCTTCTCACCGGTGCACGAGGCCAGGCCGGAGTCGATTTGCAGGCCATAGCACGAAGCCTGCAACGCATGAGCCAGCTGGTGACCGATTTCCCGCAGATCACCGAAATGGATATCAATCCGTTGATCGTTGGTAAAATCGGGACCGAACCGATCGCTGCGGATGCAAGAATTTCGCTCGCGAAAGAATGAAAGCACAGTCCAGGAACACTTGATTCATTGCCTCTGGACTAGAGGGAATAAATGAGCACAGTATTGACATACGATAAAGAATGGAAAAACAGGTACCGGGATCTGATCGAGACACCGGCCAAGGCAGTATCGATGATTGGACCCGGGCAGCGGGTGTTTGTCGGCACCGGATGCGCCCAGCCGGAAGTTCTTGTGCAGGCTCTCACAGCCAGGGCGGATGAATTGCCCGGAACGGAAATTGTACATCTTCTCACCCAGGGAGAAGCTCCATACACGGAGAAAAAAATGAGGGAGAACTTCCGGGTGAACAGCTTCTTTATAGCCGAGAATGTACGCGACGTGATCCAGCGGGGCATGGGTGACTACACCCCTATTTTTCTATCCGAGATCCCGAGGATTTTTGCATCAGGCCAGATTCCGCTGGATGTGGCATTGATACAAATATCGCCTCCGGACGAACGCGGCATCTGCAGCCTGGGCGTTTCGGTGGACATCGTCAAGAGTGCAGCTGAAAACGCCGCCATGGTCATTGCGCAGGTCAACCCAAGAATGCCTCGAACCACGGGAGATTGCACCCTGCATGTAGAAGACATAGATGTTCTGGTGGCCGTTGACTTGCCGATACTGGAATACCACGACCCCAAGCCCGACGAAATCACGCGGAAAATCGGGGAGAACGTCGCCTCCCTCATCGAGGACGGGGCGACAATCGAGCTTGGTATCGGTCACAACAGCATGGCTGTCGTGGAATTCTTATACGGCAAAAAGGACCTTGGGCTTCACACCGAGATGATCTCCGATTCGATCGTCGGACTGATCGAGGCGGGCGTCGTGACTGGCGCGAGGAAAACCCTGGACGCCGGGAAACATGTTGTCAGCTTCTGCATGGGAACGGACAAACTCTATCAATTTATCGACAACAACCCGTCGTTCTCGTTCAGGCCGACGGAATATGTCAACGATCCGTTTGTCATAGGAAGGCAAAACCGCATGGTTGCCGTGAACGGTGCCACCGAAGTTGATCTCACGGGGCAGGTTTGCGCTGATTCGGTCGGTACGAAATTTTTCTCCGGCATCGGTGGACAGGTTGATTTCAACAGGGGGGCGGCGAGGTCATCCGGTGGTAAGGCCATAATCGCACTTCCTTCCACAGCGGAAGGCGGAAAAAAATCCCGGATCGTAACCCTACTGACCCCCGGTTCCGGTGTCGTCACGACCCGCGGCGACGTCCATTACGTTGTCACCGAATACGGTGCAGCCTACCTCCATGGCAAGAGCATCGAAGAACGGGCCATCGCACTTATCAGTATCGCCCATCCTGATTTTCGTGAGCAACTGCTGAAAGAGGCCATAGAATCAAATTACGTACGCCACGAAATGACCGATGTGGAAGGCAAGATCCGAGTCGCTCCCCAGATGCTCAAGACGTCGATGATCCTGGACGACGGCACCCAGATCCAATTCAGGACCATTAAAATGACCGACGTCCGCTTGATAAAAGACCTCCACTACCGCTTGAGCAAGAGCACGATTTACTACAGGTTCATGCGCGAGATGAAATATATCCCTCACAAGGAAATTCAGGACTTCGTCTACATCGACCACAGGCGTGACACCGCGATCGTCGGAACAATACCGGCTCCCCACGGCGAGGAAATAATAGCGATCGGACGCTATTACCTTGATACAAAAACCAACCGCGCCGAAGTCGCGCTGGTCGTAAGAGATGACTGGCAGAACCGGGGAATAGGCGGATTTCTACTGCGCTACCTCATAACCATCGCCAAAAGAAACGGGATCAGCGGTTTCACCGCAGAAATAATCAGTTCCAACAGGCCGATGCAGGCCATCGTGCACAAAAGCAACTGCAAGGTGACCAGCAAGCTCAACGACGATATTTACAGCTTTGAAATGGATTTTTCCGGCTCCTGATTTCGACCGACGGCGAATCATATCAACTGCTGCCCTCTACTGGGTACCTACATAAACCGGTCTAAAGGTGGATTCGTCTTTCTCGAGAGCGGAACGGACCAAGTAAAGCAGCCGCTGCTTGTCTTCCGGCATGCGACCCTCTATATCGACATAATTGGTGTAATGATCGCTTGCAACAAAAGATGTCACTGAAAGTCCATCCAGGATATCGGCAGTTTCCCTCAGCGCCTCGTGCGGTGTAACCATCTGGAAACGCCCTTTTCGGATCTGGTGCAGCAGCAAGGTATTCACCTTGGGGAGAAAGGTGCGTATCCTTATGAAATGGGGGTTGATCGCGTTAAGCACCCGCGCGGTAGCAGCCGCGTGCTCCCGGCTCCGTTCCCTCCCCCCTATTCCGATCATCACGTACTCGCTCAACTCGATTCCAGCCTCGCGCACGCATTTTCCGGCCCGGATATGTTCGGCTGCATCCGACCCCTTTTTGATTCGCCTGAGCACCTCGTCGTCTCCGCTTTCGAGGCCCACGTGGATCCTGCTTAGACCGGATTCACGCAGAATACGCAGGTCGGACGGACCTTTGGCGGCTATGTATTGCGAAGAACCGTAAACCGTGATCCGCTCGAGGTTCGGAAACAGCTCCCGGGCGCGTGCACAAATTTCGGCCAACTCGGAAGTAGGCATTGCGATCGTGTTTCCGGCGGGGAAAAACAGAGACCGGACCCGATTTCCTATTTCAGCCGCGACCTGTTCCATTTCAGCGTTGATTTCAGGCACAGGCCTGACCCTGAACGGGGGCCCCTTTTTGTAAACCATGCAAAAGGTGCACTTGTTGTGCGGACACCCAACGGTGGCCTGGATGAGGAGGCTGCCGGCCTCGCTTGGAGGCCGGTATATGGGACCTTCATATTTAAGTCTGAGGGTCATCGTCTTCTCATCAGCGGGGGAAAACCGCCCCCCTGTCCGCACTCGATACGAACCGTGCATACCTTCCGAGGTAGCCTGTTGAAATTTTCGGCTCGAAAGCGGGAAGGGATTCTATTCGCCTCGAAATCTCTTCTTCGGTAAGCCGCACATTCAGCTTCCTGGCCGGGATGTCGATCTCGATTTTATCACCTTCCTGCAATGCGGCTATGGGGCCCCGGGCCGCCGCCTCGGGCGAGACATGCCCTATGCTGGCACCCCGGGAGGCTCCGGAAAACCGCCCATCGGTTATCAGCGCAACATCACGGTCCAGCCCCATACCTGCGAGAGCGGATGTGGGCGAAAGCATTTCCTGCATGCCGGGGCCTCCCTTCGGGCCTTCATAAAGAATCGCAATCACGTCACCCTTGTTTATTTTACCATCCAGGATCGCGTTGCATGCCGATTCCTCGGAGAAAAACACCCGGGCCGGTCCCGAATGAACCAGCATCTCCTCTGCGACAGCCGCCTGCTTTACGATGGCTCCATTCGGAGCAAGATTCCCGGAAAGGACGGCAAGTCCTCCCGTGGGGTGTACCGGAGCTTCCAGCGGCCTGATCACGGCCGGATCTGTTACTTTCGCCTGCACCTCGTCCAGCATTTCGCCGACCTTTTTCCCATATACGGTCATCTGGGAATCATCAATCAGCTTCGCCTTTCTGAGTTCGTTCATCAGCCCGGGAATCCCCCCGGCCCTATATAAGTCGATAACATGGTCCGGGCCGGCGGGTGCGAGTGATGTCAGATGAGGAACTTTTCCGCTTGCGGCATTGAAATCCGGCAGACCCAGTTCGACGCCCGTGTAATATGCGATCGCAGGCAAATGGAGCGCGGAATTGGTTGAACCGCCGAGCGCCATATCCACGGCCACGGCGTTCAAAAAGGTCTCCCGTGTCATGATATGTGAGGGTTTGATGCCTTTTTTCACGAGCTGCACAGCTTGGTACCCGGTCTGTTTGGCGATGCGTATACGATCGGAATACACGGCCGGGATGCTTCCATTGAACGGGAGTGACATTCCAAGGGCTTCCGAAAGATGGCACATCGTATTCGCAGTGAACATCCCCGAACACGACCCCGGGCCGGGGCATCCCGCACATTCGATTTCATTCAGCTCGGCGTCGTCTATCTGGCCGCTTTTAAAACGCCCGACCGCCTCAAAAACCTTGTCCACGCCGATATTACGCCCCCCTACCCTGCCGGGGAGCATCGGACCTCCCGCCAGAAATATCGCCGGTATGTCGATCGCCCCCGCGGCTATCAGCATGCCGGGTACGATCTTGTCACATGAAGACAGCAACACCAAACCGTCGAAAGGATGCGCCGTGGCCATGATCTCGATGGAATCGGCTATCAGTTCCCGGCTCGGAAGGCTGTATTTCATTCCAACATGGTTCATTGCGATTCCATCGCAGACTCCGATCGTGTTGAAAACCATCGGGGTGCCGCCAGCCGCATAGACACCTGCCTTTACAGCCTCCACCAATCGGTCCAGGTGCATGTGCCCCGGAATAATTTCATTGAAGGAATTAGCAATTCCGATTATAGGTCCCACCATTTCCCAGTCGCAGAAGCCGTCAGCCCGCAACAAAGATCGGTGTGGAGCCCGTTCGGGCCCCTTGGTCATCAGTTCACTTCGTTTTTCCATCCCTTATCTCCTCTATTCGTGCTGCAATTGGAAAAAGCCCCGTCAAGTTTCATCGGCACGGGTAATTGTTTTCTGATTCTATACCACCCAGTCGCCGGTGGATCAACCCTGATCCACCTTTGATAAGTTCCTAAAAAGTCAAAAACACCCGTCCCTCGGGGTCGGGGTCGCTATCGGGATAGGGGTCGAAAAGGCCTCCGATCAGCTTCCGATACCGATGCCGACCCCGATAAGGCCGGGTTGCCACTTTTTACGGTTTCATCACATTTGATATTTCTCATGGAGAAATGAGATGGTGGATTTAGGATCAAGGCCGTTTCGGAGGACTTGCCTTTAAACCTGCAATAACCTAATATCCTTTTTTTCTACAGGAGGAAACAAATGGCTGCAGGCGACAGCGACAAAATCGACTACCATCCCCTTCGCTGGTACGACCCCATTCTTTTGGCGACGGTCCCGCCACTGGTCGGAGTCCTGATCTCGTCCCTGATGCATTCATACAGGCTTAGCGCGAAATTCGGGGAAAAAGCCGCTGAAGCTGCGCTTAAGCGCTCCGGGGGCAGAGCCGTGTATGCCACGTGGCATCAACGCATGTCCTACCATTTCCATTATTTCGGAAAGCTGCACCTTCTGATGATGATCAGCGGCAGCAGGGACGGTGAATACGCCGCCAGGCTCGCCTCGTGCGCCGGTTTCCGATATGTGCGAGGTTCCTCCACCCGCGGTGGTTCACAGGCACTCAAAGATATGGTCGGAAAACTCAACGGAGGCTTCGACAGCGCCGGCATGCTCGCGGACGGACCCCAGGGCCCCCCCAGAGTAGTCAAAATGGGCTCCCTGATAATAGCCAGGGATACAGGTCTTCCGCTGATAGGTGTCCTTTGGGGAGCCGACAGATGTTGGACCTTTAATTCATGGGACAGGTACCTTGTACCCAAGCCCTTCAGCAGGATCGTGATTAAATACACAAAACCAATGTGGATACCGACAGGCACATCAGGCCCAGCCCTTGAGGATCTCCGGGTCGAATTTGAACGCAGGCTCAATGGAGCCGCCCGTTTCTGTGATCTTTATTTCGGCTCCGAACATCCGTGGCGTCGTGCCAAGTCCGATGATACTCCGGAAATCGGACCAATAAAATGAAACATCCGCTGAAGCCAACACTACTGTTATGATATGATCAATCGACCCTGCACAAGCGGCGGTTTCCGCTTCTCCATACCTTTCATTTTCCCCTTGACATTCTACCCCGACCCGGCTTAGAGATATCTAAAAGTCAGGGTGCTCGAAATGAGCGAAAAGGGAACCCCGTGAAAATCGGGGGCGGACCCGCCGCTGTAACCGAGGACGAAAACCGCACAACGCCACTGGCCCGGCGAAAGGGCATGGGAAGGCGCGGTGAGTAGAGTGATCCGGAAGTCAGAAAACCTACCCTGAGTGGATTTTTTTATGTCTCCGCGGATTGAGACTGTCCATAGATCTCGAGGGTAAAAAACGGGATATCCCCGGGTCGGTTGCTTAGATCCGGGTTTTTTTGTGCAAACGGCCCGAAAATTCAATCAACCGCCCGCCCATTCAACCGGCATAGAAAACCGGAACGCCTTCAGAAATTCAGCCATCCGCGGTCCATTCCTGCGAACCCATAAAAGGAGGACCATTTGAAATGATCGAAAAAAGGGCGAATATCTTTATTTACCTGCTTGCTGCATGCTTTATTTCAACGGCTCCAGCCGTAGGACATGCCGGAGAGGCTGAAAAAGCACGCAGCGACGCATTTCTTGAAGAAGTAGTGGTTACCGGGAGCCGCATAGAGGAAGGAATCGCCGATGTCCCGGCGAACATAACGGTTATAAGCGAGGAGGACATACAGGCGTCGAATGCCAAAACCGTTGTAGAATTACTCCGACGCGAGGAAGGAATTGTTGTCAGGGATCTTCTTGGAATCGGAAAAACCGCCCAGGTGGACATAAGAGGCTTCGGCGAATCGGGTGCCAGCAACACGCTGATTTTGGTTGACGGCCGAAGGGTTAATGCGATCGATCTGAGCGGAGTCAACTGGAGCCATATCGCTATCGATCAGGTGGACAGGATAGAAATCCTGAGGGGAACCGGCACCGTTCTTTACGGAGATAACGCGGTCGGCGGGGTGATCAATATCATAACCAAGGATCCGGAAGAAGGATTTTCAGCCAGGACGTCGATCACAGCGGGAAGTTTCGGTCGGGCGAAGGAGCAGATCTCCGTGAATGCAGGCAGGCCCGGACTTACCGCTTCGGCCAATTTTAGTTACGACTCGAGCGATGGCTACCGTGAAAACAATTACTACCGCGCGAAGGACGCGGCGGGCCGTATCCGTTACCAGCCAGCCGACAATCTGGATCTGCATCTCGACTTTTCGCATCACTCCGATGTTTATGGAATGCCGGGGGCGTTGAGTGAAGCCGATTACAATAACAATAGAAGATCAGCCAAAGACCTGTTCGACAGATCCGATTCTGAAGATTCCTTTCTCAGGATCGGTTTCGATTCAGCCGCGGGCGATTACGGCACGTTGCTCGGAGAATTATCATACAGGCGTATGAACACGAAGAGCGACTACCCGGATCCCAGTTTTCCGTTTCTCACCGAAAACGATATCGAAACATACGGGTTCACGCCCCGGTTTGTGTTCGATCGTCCCCTGTTCGGTAGGGACAACACCTTTATTGCAGGAGCAGACCTGTACCTTTCAGATCAAACTCTGGATTCCTTCTCCGGAACATTTACCCCGATTGTGGCACCTACAGGTCATGACAGTATCAAAAGGGAGTCCATGGGGTTCTATATCACCAATGAAACCGAAATTTTTGATAACATACTGTTTTCTGTCGGAGCAAGAACCGAAAGAGTGAAAGACGATCTTGAAAAAATGAATCTACCGGCGAAAACAATCGCCCTTAAAGAAAAGGTCAAAACAAGAGAGGAAGCATTCGATCTGGGGCTTTCATATAATTACAAAAAAGATTCAACCGTTTTCCTGAAGGTCAACAGAAGCTTCCGTTACCCCTTGACCGATGAACTCATCGAAATCGACCAGACCACCTTCGCCACGGGAATAAACACCGACCTGAAACCACAGACCGGCATGCATTACGACATGGGTATCAGGCATTCATTCAGCAACAGGTTAAGTGGACGGTTGACCCTCTTCCGGGCAGAGATAAAGAATGAAATTTTTTACGACCCACTGCCTAAGCCGTATATCGGAACAAATGAAAATCATCCGGAAACGCTGCACCAGGGTATCGAAGCAGGCCTGACCGCCCACGTTTCGGAAAAAATAACGTTAAATGGAAATTATACCTACCAGAAAGCCACGTTCGAAGCCGATCCTTATAATGGAAATGACATCCCGGCGGTCCCGAGGCACAAAGCCGCAGTCGGGATCCGCGTCAGCGATATTTTTCCCGGGCTCGCTTTTTCGGCCGATTACATTTTCGTAGGAGACAGTTATCTGATAAGCGATCAAGCAAACCAGCTGGCTAAACTTGACAGCTACTCGGTTGTCGATACGAAGCTGTCATACAGGAAAGGTTTCGTCGAAGCCTTTGTCGGAGTCGATAATTTGTTGGACGAAAAATATGCACAATACGGCGTGGCAGGCGCCGGGGGGACGGTGCGCAATTTCTATCCTGCACCTGAAAGGACCTGGACTGCGGGAATCCAATTGCAGTTTTAACACCCATCACCAATTCCGACGCCCATAAGGCGGGGATGACACCCTTTTCTATCCGCTCCCACAAACAACAAAAACAAATCTTGGGCCGATGCTGTGGGAGCGGTTTTAAACCGCGATATGTCCAAACAGCGCTCCCGCCTGTAAGCGCGGTTTCCCTACCGCGTCTTGTCCAACCAACGCTCACTACCCAAATTAACGAGCCCATTCACGTCATCCATCGGTACATATTATTTATTCAAAATTAAATGCCTGTTTTAAAGATTCTAGTCTATATCGTAAAAAATGGGTTTATTCACTGATTATCCATTTAGGCCTTGACACCACACACCTAAAGCTCCTATCCTCAATTTCACAAAAGCAGCGAATGCGGTCCCGCCTTAACAATCGAAAGGACTCCAGCTAAATAAAGCCGAAACTGAGGATTCCCTGATACTTGAGTCATGGATAAAAACACGTTCAAATCGGACATACTTCTGTTGCTCACTGCGATGATTTGGGGGTTTGCATTCGTCGCGCAGCGAGTGGGAATGGATTTCGTAGGCCCGTTCACATTCAATGGCGTACGTTTTGCGCTGGGAGCGCTGGTGCTTCTGCCGTTCATCGCCGCCGCCCGTCTGAAAAGACCCTCCGGCTACAACCCGGTTCCGGTGAAAAAACGTACGGATTCGATCGCACCCGGAGCCGCTGCAGGGGTGGTTCTTTTTTTCGGCTCATCACTGCAACAGATGGGCTTGGTTTATACTACAGCGGGAAACGCCGGTTTCATCACCGGCCTCTACGTGGTGATGGTACCGATGATTGGCCTTATTTGGCGCCATAGGCCGGGTGCCGGAACATGGATCGGAACGGTTCTCGCCGCCTCTGGTCTTTACCTCCTGAGCGTCACCGATTCGCTTGATCTCGCGCCCGGCGATTCACTGGTTCTTATGAGTGCGGTGATGTGGGCAATCCACGTTTTGATCATCGGCTGGCTTTCACCCAGGCAGGACGCACTGGTCCTGGCCTGCAGCCAGTTCGCGGTCTGCTCGGTGCTGAGCTTGATCACCGCAGCCGCCATCGAATCGATCACCTTGGAGGGTCTCAGGAGCGCGATGATTCCCATTCTGTACGGGGGCATTTTATCCGTCGGCCTGGCTTACACACTCCAGGTGGTGGCGCAGAGGAATGCCCCGCCGGCCCATGCGGCAGTGATTCTAAGCCTGGAAGGTGCTTTTGCGGCCCTCGGCGGCCGCCTGCTGCTGGCCGAATATCTTACCGCAAGAGGCTACGCCGGCTGCGCATTGATGCTCACTGGAATGCTCGTGTCTCAGCTCTGGGGAAAAGGATTGTTCCATCGCAACCCCGGCTCCGGCCCTTGCAAAAACGGCAGCCACCGGATATAAAAATTATGTGGGTCGGTCTTGCGGTTGGATGCCCCGCATGTTTATTCTTTCACTTAAAAAATGCGATCAGCCGTTGGTTTTTAGCCATTAGCATTGTAATAACAATAGATTGTCAGAGGTTGCAGTAACATCAAAAAATGAAAGCTCAGATTCAACCTGAAGCTAGACAGATACCTGAAGTTCCTAAGCTAACAGCTAATTGCTAAAAGCTAATTGCAGATTTTACGTTTCAATTGATCGAGGTGATTTATGACCGTCCAGTTTAGCTCCATTCACACGTTTACAGAAATCCATAACCCCATGAAGGATTTCTTGCTGGATAGAATACCCCTCGAAATAAGATTCGACCCTTTGACAGGCCGTTCAGCGAGGGTGTTCGATCTTCCGTACACTCCTCCGCCGCGCCCGGATCTTGAAAAGGAGGCAGCCCTTTCCCGTGAGAAATTCTGTCCTTTCTGCCCGGGAAACGTAGAAAAGGTCACCCCGCGTTTTCCCGTTGACCTTCTGGCGGAAGGCCGTCTGCGTGAAGGCACGGCGATCGTGGTTCCGAACCTCTTGCCTCTTGATAAATATGCAGCAGTCTGCGTCATGGGGGAAAACCATTACATCCCTATTGAAGAGCTTAAAGCCCCGGTGTTTTACGACGCGCTGAAAGCCTCCGTCCGGTTTGCTGAACGTGTCTTGAAATTCGATCCACTGGTCCGTGCGTGTTCGATCAACTGGAATTTTATGCCTCCGTCGGGCTCCAGCATAATGCATCCCCACCTGCAGATAAACTGCGGCCCGGCAGCCACCAATGAAATGCGGGCACAGCTGGAGGGGAGTCTCCGTTACGCTGCCTCGGGTTTTGGTGATTTCTGGGATGATTATATTGCGCAGGAAAAATCAAAGGGAGAAAGGTACCTGGGTCGCATCGGCCCTTTTTCCTGGTTTCTTGCGTATGCACCCAGGGGGTTTCTTCCGGATGCATGGGGTATATTCGACAGGCGTGACATTACATCTCTTTCAGGGATCGAAATAAATGATTTAGCCGAGGGGCTCTCACGTATTATTTCATATTTCGCTGCAGAAGGGCTTTACAGCTTCAACATGGCGCTTTTCTCTTTCAGCGAGGCCCCTCATTTCCGGCCGAATGTCCGAATCACCCCCCGTCTGCTCACCCGTGAGGCTGGAAACAGCGATCATACCTATTTGCAGGTGCTTCATCGTGAACCTTATTGTGTAAAAAAGCCTGAATCAGTCTCGAGCCGTATTAAAGAATTTTTTAAAGGAGATTATCAATGAAAATGGTTGTGCTGGACGGCTACACCCTTAACCCTGGAGACAACCCATGGGGCCCGATCGAGGCTTTCGGCGAATTGACTGTGCATGATCGCACAGATCCGTCATTGGTCGCTGAAACCGCCTCCGATGCAGAAATACTTATGACCAACAAAGCACCGATAACCACCGAAACGCTGAATGCCCTGAAATCATTGAAATTCATTTCGGTTCTTGCAACCGGCTATAACATCGTTGATATAGAGGCCGCCGGGAAAAAGGGAATACCGGTTTCAAACATCCCCGAATACGGCACCGACTCTGTAGCGCAGTTCACAATGGCTCTCATACTGGAACTATGCCACAACATCGGCGAGCACAACCGAAGCGTCCATAACGGCGATTGGAGCTCCTGTCCGGACTGGTGCTACTGGCGTACGCCCCAGGTGCTGCTCAGCCGGAAAACGATAGGCATCATAGGTTTCGGGAGAATCGGACGACGTCTTGGAGAACTGGCCCATGCGTTCGGCATGAAAGTGCTTGCATTTGACCCCGCTGCTTCGGACGATCCGGGCTACAGGCCTTTCGAATGGGCTGAAATCGATAAAATTTTCTCCGATTCCGATATCGTGAGTCTTCATTGCCCACAAACACAGGAAAATACCGGGTTTGTGCGTGAATCTCTCTTGAAAAAAATGAAAAGGAGCGCGTTTTTGATCAATGCATCCAGAGGAGGCCTCGTAAACGAAAAAGACCTGGCCGAGGCTCTGAACGCCGGTATCCTGGCGGGAGCGGCACTCGATGTCGTTTCAGTAGAGCCGATCAAGCAGGAAAACCCACTCCTTTCGGCTCAAAACTGTCTTTTGACGCCTCATATGGCATGGAGCACTCTTGGTGCCCGCCGCCGCCTGATGGAAGGGACTGTCGAAAACATCCGCGCTTTCCTCGCTGGAAATCCAATCAACGTGGTGAACCGCGATTTCCTCGTTTAAAGCCAAAGCGTCTGAAAAAAGGCTCTGCGATATCCTTCAAGGACGCCAGTTCTTCACAGCGGAGAATCTTGGCCGCAGCAACAAAAAGAACAAACCCGACTGCCACAAGCAGCATAAGGCATCCGACCTTCACTGCTAATGATCCGCCTGCAGGAATCGGCAGGACCGTCATCAGCAGCGCCCTCAAACCGACCGCCATAAGCAGCGCCGCCGCTGTGCATCTGCATGCGGCCGCAACAAGGCCTCTGAGCCGGAAGTTCCTGATTTTTCGCCTCAACATAACCACCAGCACGCAAAATTGTAGTGTAGACGCCAGGGAAAGTGAAAGCGCAAGCCCCGCATGTCGCATCGGCCCCATCAGCAACAGGCTGAAAGCCGCATTAGCCACCAGAGCCACAACCGCAACCCGTACAGGGGTCTTGGTATCCTGAACTGCGTAAAACGCCGATACCAGAACCCTTATGCCTGAGAAGGCCCACAGCCCCAAAACATAGTAAAACAGTGCAGCGGAGGTCATGGCCGTGGAAACGGAATCAAACGCCCCTCTCTCGAAAAGTACCATTACAATGGGTTCCCGGAGAATTATAAGCCCCGCCATGGAAGGAATCGTAACGAAAAAAACAAGACGGAGTGAATGCGACAGGGTGCGCGCGAAGCCCGCTTCCTCTTTCTTGGCGGCTTGAGTTGATAGAGAAGGAAGTGCCACGGTGCTCACCGTGATCGCAAAAACC
Source organism: Desulfatiglandaceae bacterium (assembly GCA_046498185.1). Classification (GTDB taxonomy): domain Bacteria; phylum Desulfobacterota; class DSM-4660; order Desulfatiglandales; family Desulfatiglandaceae; genus CAYXDR01. Next base: position 43,614 of record JAWOBE010000014.1, read on the forward strand.
CCCAGGGGAAATTGAACCAACCTGTCGGCGTAATAAAGCCAGGATATGCTTCCTTCAGGAAGAAACGACGCAAGCAATGTACCTACAAACTGGTTGAGCTGATAGACCGCTGCACCAAATATTGCCGGAAGCATCAGGAGCCCGATCCGCCTGAGCGCCGGGTGGCTCGGATCCCACCTGGGAAAAATCCGCAGACCTTCCTTTAACAGCCATGGTATCTGGACAACAACCTGCAGCACACCTCCGATCAGCACGCCTATGGCGAGGCCCATTACCGGTTCCGGGCAATGCGGAGAAATGAAATAAGCCGCACCGATCATTCCGATGTTCAGGAAAACCGGTGCGGCTGCAGGAGCGGCAAACCGGCGCAGCGAATTCAACACACCCATGAAAAAAGCAACGATCGAAATTAAAAAAATATACGGGAATGTTATCCGTGTAAGCAAAACCGTGAGTTCATACCTGTCGCCACCGGTCTCGAATCCAAAAGCCTGTATCCTGACTATCCAAGGTGCTCCTAATACCCCCAGCAGAGTTACTATCACAAGAATCAGGGAAAGAACCGTCAACACCGTTCTCGCTAGATCGAAAGCCTCCTGTTTACTCCGTGTGGCAAGATATTCACTAAAAACTGGTATAAAAGCAATTGTCAAAGACCCTTCCGCAAACAATCGTCGGAGCAGATTGGGAATCCTGAACGCCACAAAGAAGGCATCCGCCGCCATGCCGGAACCGAACAGTGTTGCCACCACGATATCCCTGACCAGCCCAAGAACCCGGCTTAACAATGTGCACAGACCAACTATTCCCGCCGCTTTTGAAATACTTTTTTCCTCGGAACGGTTCACATCATGCTCCAGTCGATAAAATTCTTGACAGATTATATCTTACTGCGATACAAATTTTATTTAAATTTTTCCAGGAGGTTTAAGCTTGGCAAATCATAAATCGGCCCTCAAAAGGGCCAGGCAGAGCGAAGTCAGACGACTCAGAAACAAGGCCTACAAAACGAAGGTCCGGACTGCGGTGAAGATGGTCAGGGGCGCTACCCCTGAAAAGGCAGCCGAACAACTATCGGCTACCATATCCGTAATTCAGAAAACCGCCTCACGGGGTGTGATTCACCGAAACCAAGCCGCCCGGAAAATTTCCCGACTCACCCGGCTGGTTAACCACATGCAGGCATCATAGAAAACTCCCGGTGCACAGGGCTATCAAAACCCTTTCGAGCGCGATATCGACCGGAGCCCCGGTTTTGATGCCGCCGTCGGCTTGGTGGAGCATACCGATGCTTTTTTCAAGCTCCTCCGGTCGCCACAAACGGCAGCGCGGTAGAAGCTTTTCGACGGCAAAACGATGAACTCCAAGTTTCTTACGTATCTCTTCTACACCCTGCCCCGAAGCAGAGGCTGTTTTGCATTGCCATAACAGCCCGATTTCCCTAGAAATCATACCAACTACCCGAAGCACCGCGTCCCGCCCTTCCTCTTCAAGAAAACGCCTTAACGCAGGAAGGGCTTTATCGAGGCGCCGCGAAGAAATAGAATCCATCAATTCAAATATCGTATAACTCCTGCTGTTAACTGCATTTTCCCGGACTTCCCGTATTCCGATATGAGCACCCGGATACCTGAGAGCAAGCTTTTCCAGTTCCGGATACAGGTCCATCGGGTCGGCACCCACAATCTCCCTGAGACAACCACAGGCTTCAGAATCAATTTGCAAGCCCAAACCCCGCGCTGTCCTGGCAATCCATTCCGGGATCTTGTTTTCTGAAGGATCCCTGAAATGAACCGAGCGACCCATGTCACGAATAAGTTTAAAAAACGATTTTCTGAAATCAGCGGAGGACGCAACGAAAATCATGCACGTTGTCGGAGCAGGATTCTTCAGATATTGAACCAGGCCACGGAATGTTTCCGAGTCAAGTGCCTCAGCTTTTCGCACAATCCCGATACGCCGTGACCCCATGAAAGGCAGGGATCTTGCGAAATCAAGCATTTCCCCGATCCCTGCTTTGTCTCCGTAAAAGACTCTCAAATTGAAATCGCGGGCCGCCTCATCCACGCAGGTTTCCCGGATCTTTGTCAATGCCGCCTCCCGAAGAAATTCGCCGGCACCGAAAAAGAGATAAAATGTTTCGAGTTGCCCCGTTTCTATTCGTTTCAACAGATGCCCGTATGAAAGCTCCACTGGCATCAGAAGCGGTCCACCGTTCTGGAATAAAGTTTAGCTGCAACCCGTTCCGCAAGTCTGCGCACTGCAGCCCGTTGTGCATCCCTGTCGGAAAGGGAATCAGCACCGAGATCCCAGTCAGCAGTCTCAACGATCGAATCATCATGCCATATTACATTGCCTGTCGCCTGTTCAACCAAGCGGGCATCTATATCCACCGACATTCGCCTGCCGGAAGTACGCCAGTAAACTTGCTCTTCACCCTGCACGACGGTGCGGGTGGACTTGTATCTTCTCGACCGGGTGCTGATTTTCTGCACGCGGCATTCAAGAACATAAGGCGCATCCCGTTCCGACATTAAAGGCAAACCGGAATAGGAGATGAACTCTTTTCTCAGCATCCTGGTGAATTCCGCCTCGAACCCCAGATTGGAGGACGGGCTTTCCACCAGAGAAACCGCCAGGCCGGAAATACCTGAAACCGCCGGCCCGGCAGGCCCGGCGGGCGAACTGATACTGTACCCGCAACCCGTCGAAAACGAGGAAAGAAGCATCAGGCAGACCAACCACTTAATTATAGGAATAAATTTTATATTTTTCACTGAATCGCCCTTTTAGACGACTACGTTTACCAACTTTTTCTTAACAACGATAATTTTACGCACTTTTTTACCTTCAGTAAATTGCCTGACCCGTTGATCGGCCAACGCAACCTCTTCAAGTTCCTTGTCCCCAATGGAAGAAGGCACCTCAATCCTGTTCCGCACCTTGCCGTTTACTTGAAGGACCACCAGGCGTTTTTCCGTCGCAAGGGCCTCTTCGCTGTAACCCGGCCATCGGTGAAAAACCAAACTTTCGCGTCGACCAAGCATCTCCCAGAGTTCGGCCGCGATATGGGGAACCACCGGCGAAAGCACGACCACGGTTGTCTCAACCGCCTCGCGCACCACGGCCCAGGCCGTTGTATCCATTTTTTCCAAGTTACCGGATATAAACTGGTTTGTTTCGTTTACAAGCTCCATAACCGCGGCGATGGCGGTATTGAAATGGAATCGTGTTTCAATATCAGAAGTGACCCGCTTTATCGTCAAATTGCTCTTCCGGTGCAATTCGGCGAGACCTTCGGCGATATCTACAGTACCGTCATATGAGCTCACGCTCGAAAGACCTTCCAGATTATCCGTCACCAAACGCCACACCCTGTTGAGAAAACGGAACGCCCCATCGACCCCCTGGTCACTCCATTCCAGGCTTTTTTCCGGCGGCGATGCGAAAAGGCAGAATAACCTGACGGTGTCCGCACCGTAACGCTCGATAAGCTGCTGGGGATCGACGACGTTTTTCTTGGATTTGGACATTTTTACAGTGTTGCCGGTAGTAACTTTCTTCCCGCAGCGCGTGCAGCGGCCTTCGCTGACTTCTTCAGGATAGAGATAACCGTGTTCGGGACACGATTCAGTCTCCTTGCAAACCATTCCCTGCGTCAACAAATTCGTGAACGGCTCGCTTATCGACAAATAGCCAAGATCCTTGAGCACCCTGGTGTAGAAACGCGAGTAAAGCAGGTGAAGTATTGCGTGTTCTATGCCACCAATATATTGATCGACAGGCAGCCAGTAGCCAGTTCTGTCCTTATCGAGCGGCCCCTGGCTGTACTCGGGGCATGCGTAGCGATCGAAATACCAGGAAGACTCGACAAAGGTGTCCATCGTGTCGGTTTCCCGCCTCGCAGGTCCGCCGCAACTAGGACACGTGGTCTGATAGAAAGAAGCCTCATGAGGCAGCGGAGAAGTCCCGTTGGGCCTCATCTCCAGATCAAGCGGCAACAGCACTGGAAGCTGGTCCTCCGGTACCGGAACGGTCCCGCATCGCTCACAGGAAACTATAGGTATCGGGGTGCCCCAGTAGCGCTGCCTGGAAATCCCCCAGTCCCGGAGCCTGTAGGTAACCGTTTTCGTACCGAAACCTCGTTCATCAAGATATTCTGCGATCTTGTCCATGGCCTCGCGGTTTTGCATACCGTTGAACGGGCCTGAATTGACCAGGATGCCGTCTTCGGTATAGGCTTCGCTCATCGTGTTTTCCTCTATCGTTCGGTCCTCCGGGCTGATCACGACCCGAAGTTTGAGACCGTATTTTTTCGCGAAATCGAAGTCACGCTGATCATGTGTCGGAACCGCCATGATGGCCCCGGTTCCGTAATCGAACAACACGAAATTGGCGACGTATAGGGGTATTTTCTCTCCGGTTACCGGATTGATGCAGTACCTCCCGGTGAAAACCCCCTCCTTCTCGGTGAAATCGGCGGTTCTCATGTATCGGTCCATTTTCATTATTCGTTCAATAAAATCAAGTACTTGATGTTCCTGTGGCAAGCCTTTGATCATTTCTTTGACAAGCGGATGTTCTGGAGCGAAACACATGAAAGTGGCTCCGAAAATGGTATCCTGACGAGTCGTGAACACTTCGACCACCTGGTCGCTGCCTTCAAGCGGAAAACGAAGCAACGCCCCATAACTTTTTCCGATCCAATTTTTCTGCATCGTCAATACGCTTTCGGGCCAACCTGGCAGTTTGTCACAATATTCCAGGATTTCATCCGCGTAATCGGTAATTTTCAAAAACCAGCTGTCCATTTCCTTGATGGAGACTTCGGTGTCCGTGTGCCGCCAGCAGCAACCGTTTACAACCTGTTCGTTGGCGAGAACACTCTGGCATTTTTCACACCAGTTCACGAAAGTGCGTTTCTTATAAGCAAGCCCACGTTCGTACATTTTCAGGAAAACCAACTGCTCCCACCGGTAATAGTCCGGGTCGCAAGTGGCCAGCTCGCGGTCCCAGTCATAGCTGAATCCCATTCGTTTCAATTGGGATTTCATCGCGGAGATGTTGTCGTAAGTCCACCTGGCCGGATGAATTCCGTTTTCTATAGCAGCGTTTTCCGCCGGCATCCCAAAGGCGTCCCAACCCATCGGATGGAGCACGTTTTTACCGCACATCCTTTTATATCGGGCGACCACGTCCCCGATCGTATAGTTTCGGACGTGTCCCATGTGAATTTTTCCTGAAGGATAAGGAAACATCTCCAGGAGGTAATATTTCTCCCTCGACGGATCTTCAGAAACCTTGAACGCACCTTCTTTTTCCCATACCGACTGCCACTTGGTTTCCACTGCCTGTGGATCGTACTTCATCATCGCCATCCTGTTGATTTATCGATTAATAAAATTCCGCGGAACTCAATTTTCCATCCCGTCGACAACTTCTCCTGTCAGCCTGCCTTCAGCCTTCAGCCTTGCGAGTATCCGGTCGAGCACACCGTTGATAAAGGATGGAGAGTCGTCTCCACCGTAAATTTTCCCGATTTCGACAGCCTCGTCGATCGACACCCTGGGCGGAATATCATCCCTCCATCCAATTTCGAAAACAGCGACCTTCAGTATGCTCCTGTCAACCCGCGGCATACGCTCAAGCCGCCAATGTTCCGACGCATCAGCGAGCAAACGTTCGATTTCAGCCGAGTGTTCCACCACGCCGGCGACAAGCTCCCGGGCGAACGCTCCCAGGCGGCGGGATGCACCGAAATTCTGTATGACCAGGCCCAACGCCTCGTCTACCTCGCCGCCGTTTATCTCCATATGGAACAACACCTGGACGGCGAGTCCACGAGATCCCCTGCGCTTCCCCATTACTTCCATACCTCGGGCAGATGAGCTTTTCCAACCAGCAGGCGTCCGAACTCGATCACCGAAGCTGCTTCAAAAGATTGGCCATTTCCACGCCCGCCACCGCGGCTTCGAAGCCCTTGTTGCCGGCCTTGGAGCCGGATCTTTCAATCGCCTGCTCCAGCGTATCTGTGGTCAAAACACCAAAAGTCACGGCTATACCGGATTCAAGCGATACCGCTGCCACTCCCTTTGAAACTTCCGCAGCCACATAATCGAAATGGGGGGTGGCACCCCGAACCACCGCTCCCAGGCATACTACAGCGTCAAATGCGCCGCTCAGCGCGCATTTTTTTGCAGCTGCCGGTATTTCAAACGCTCCAGGAACCTTTACCACGGTAATGTTTTCGTCCACGGCTCCATGGCGGATCAAGGCGTCCATCGCACCTTCCATCAGCCTGGCACTCATAAAATCGTTAAACCTGCTCACGATCAGTGCAAACCGAAGACCTTCGGCCGCCAGCATTCCTTCGAGTATTCTGGGCATCGTCTACCTCTCGCTTAAATTTTTGATTATATGTCCCAGTTTCTCACACTTGGTCATAAGATACCTTAAATTTTCCGGGCGGGGTTCACATTCTATAGGCACCCGTTCGGTTATTTGCAGGCCATAACCCTCGAGCCCGACCATTTTTTTCGGGTTATTCGTCATCAACCTCATTTTCCGGACCCCCAGGCTTGCAAGCATTTGGGCCCCGACGCCGTAATCGCGCATGTCAGCTTGAAAACCCAGTTCCTCGTTGGCCTCCACAGTGTCCAGTCCCCTGTCCTGCAGCTCATAAGCCTTCAATTTATTGGCAAGGCCGATGCCCCTGCCTTCCTGGTGAAGGTACAAAATGACGCCCATACCCTCTTCCTGGACCATTTCCATTGATTTTTTGAGCTGCTCGCCGCAATCACACCGATAGGAGCCGAAAACATCCCCGGTAAGACATTCTGAGTGGACACGGACCAAAATTTCATTTTCCGGATCCAGGGGACCTTTTACGAGGGCCAGATGTTCATAGTCGTCTATATCGTTCACGAAGGCGACTGCCTTGAACTCTCCACAAGGAGTCGGAAGTGTGGTCTCGGCCACCTGGTGCACAAAACTCTCGTTATGCATCCGATAGGCTATAATATCTGCGACGGAAGCGATTTTTAACCCGTGAGTTTCGGAAAAACGTTCAAGGTCGGGCAACCTGGCCATCGTACCGTCTTCATTCATTATTTCACAGATAACTGCGGCGGGCTTCAAGCCTGCGAGACGGGCAAGATCCACTGAGCCCTCAGTCTGGCCCGTCCTGAACAAGACCCCTCCTCTACGGGCCCGCAACGGGAAAACGTGCCCAGGCTGTACCAGGTCTTCAGGCTTGGCATCATCAGCGACCGCCGTCAAAATCGTATGGGCCCTGTCCGCCGCCGAAATACCGGTGGATACTCCGCTTCTCGCCTCTATGCTCAAGGTGAAAGCGGTATTAAAGCGGGAACGGTTGTCGTAAACCATCAGTGGGAGCTTCAACCGGTCCACTATCTCCGGGCTCATAGCAAGACATATCAAACCTCTTCCGTATTTCGCCATGAAGTTGATAGCCTCAGGTGTCACCATTTCTGCGGCGATCGTCAAATCACCTTCGTTTTCCCGGTCCTCATCGTCGACCAGGATAATCATTTTCCCCTCGCGTAAATCTTCGATCACATTTTCAATTTTTTCAATAGCCATCGCTGTTCCATTCATTCAAGATTTTAGTAATATCTCCAGGCTGCCGTCGTCCGGCTCATTGCCCCGGACGGATCCGGACGGCAATACAAATTTTTCGACATATTTCCCAACCAGATCAGTCTCTACATTGACCCTGCTTCCCGTCCTCTTCGAAACGAGCGTAGTCTCGGTCCCGGTCTGGGGGATAATGTTGACCTCAAAAAACCCGGGGCTGCATCTATTAACTGTCAGGCTTACGCCGTCGACCGCAATCGAACCTTTTTCTATAACATACCGAAAAAGATTCCGCGGTATTTCAATTCTTAAATTCCAGGATTTATGTTTCGAGGATATACCGGTAATGATCCCTATCCCGTCCACATGCCCCTGCACCAGGTGGCCGCCCAGACGATCTGACAGTTTGAGCGCCCGTTCCAGGTTCACTTTATTCCCGCCGCGAAGCAACCCGAGTGTGGACCTGGAAAGTGTCTCGGCGGAAACGTACACATCGAACAAACCTCGCACCAGGGAGGTGATTGTAAGACAAACACCGTCCACGGCCACACTATCCCCGACCGCAGCGTCCAACATATCGAAGCCGGGTTTTACGGTCAGGTACATATCTCCGCCATCACGCTTTAAACCGCGTACAGTCCCGGTACCCTCTATCAATCCGGTAAACATGTCTCAAGCCTTATCGGTTCCTGTAACCCTGTAAATGCCCCTGGCTAACGCTTTCAGGATCGAACCTTCAATCCGGATAGACCGGATAGCCAATGGTTAAGACGTCATTGTCAATGCGTCTGACCAATACGTCTTTTAATTTCAGGCAGCGGGAAATCTCAGCGGCTCCAGGCCCTGAAGCCATCGGGACTCCGTCGTTTCCCCCAAGCAGAAGGGGAGCCCTGAAAACATAAAACTTGTCTATGAGGCGTTCCCGCACCATAGAGCCCAATAAACACGCGCCGCCTTCCAGCAGCACACTGACAACCTGCCGCGCGGCCAATATACCCAAAAGAACGCCCATGTCAATGCCGTCTTTACTTTCGGCGCATTCCACAAATTCGACGCCCGCATCCCGGAATTCCTGTCGCCGGGCATGTGGAACGCCTTTTCCGACAACTATAATCGTACGTTCAGGGTCTTCGCAGGCGACAACAGCCGCATCTTTCGGTGTCCTGAGATGAGTATCCACTATAACCCGATAAGGCTGGGGAATGGTACGCCTAACCGCGCGGACTGTAAGCCTAGGATTATCCGCGAGCACAGTACCCACTCCTACCATCACCGCATCAACCTGGTCTCTCAAGCGATGAACCAAACGGCGCGATCGCTCACTGGTTATCCATTTGCTGTCGCCCGAAACCGTAGCCGTAAACCCATCCAACGTCATCGCCGTCTTGGAGGTCACCATCGGAGAACCACCTGTTACGAATTTGATAAAGGCTTCATTCAGTTTGCGGCATTCTGCTTCTAATACCCCCTCCCGGACCTCGACACCCTCTTGCCTGAGCTTTTCACATCCTCCCCCGGCAACATTGGGGTTGGGGTCTCTCATGCCTACAACCACGCGCCCGAGTCCGCTCTTGACAATCGCCTCGGTGCATGGAGGCGTTCTCCCATAATGATTGCAAGGCTCCAGTGTCACATACATTGTGGCTCTTTCAGCACTCTTCCCGGCACTGGCCAGAGCCTCTATCTCAGCGTGCGGTTTTCCCGCGGCCCTGTGATAACCGGTCGCAAGCACTTCACCGTCTTTCACGATCACCGCACCCACCGCAGGATTAGGTGAGGTGCGTCCCAGCCCCCTGCGAGCCAATGCAAGCGCACGCCTCATAAAACGTTTATCCGCTTCGGCCTGGTTGGCCTTCATCCCTCGTCTCCATCACCGATCGCCTCCACCCGGTGGCGGTCAGTCTCCCCGTCTTCTCCCCTCGAACGTAGAATGTCCTGCAACTCATCCATGAATTCCTGTATATCCCTGAACTGACGGTAAACGGATGCGAATCGCACATAGGCGACCTCGTCCCACTCACGGAGCTTACCTATAACCCTTTCGCCGATCTCCGAACTGTCGACCTCTTTGCGCCCAAGCTCCTGGAAGTAAACCTCGAGTGAATCGACGAATTCATAGTAGCGATACACACCGCTGGGGATGGCCACGATATTGAAAAGGTGATTGGTGGCGCTGACCGAAGGGTTCGTATACCCCAGGATGACGAAGCAGCTTCTGATATGGGGAGCAAGGCCTTTGAAGATATGCAAGAAAGATTTGATGTTGACCCAGCAGAGATAGATTTAATCATTGTGGCTACTATTACTCCTGATATGTTCTTTCCAAACACAGCTGCATTAATTCAGGAAAATATAGGCGCTAAAAATGCCTGGGGTTTTGATCTTTCAGCTGCCTGTTCAGGTTTTATTTTTGCTCTTGAGAATGCCCGTCGTTTTATTGAATCCGGGGCTTATAAGAAAATCCTTTTAATTGGTTCGGAAAAAATGAGTGCAATAACAGATTATGAAGACAGAAGTACCTGTGTACTATTCGGGGATGCGGGGACTGCAATATTATTAGAATCTACTGAAAATGATGAAGGCGTCCTCGATTCTATCTTAAAAATGGATGGAATGGGACAGAAATATCTCTATATGAAAGGGGGAGGTAGCCGCCACCCAGCAAGCCACAAAACCGTTGATAAAAAAATGCACTATGTTTACCAAAATGGACGGCCAGTATTCAAATATGCTGTAAATAATATGGTAGAAGCCGGAACAGATGTAATTAAGCGTAATGGTATTGACAGTGACGATCTTTCTCTTTTTATTCCTCATCAGGCTAATAAAAGAATAATTGATGCCTGTGCTAGTAGGCTTGGACTGGATGACGAGCAAGTTATGATTAATATTAATAAATATGGCAATACCACTGCTGCGACTATTCCTCTTGGTATTATAGATGCTTATGAAGAGAGACGCTTACAAAAAGATGATCTGGTATTATTAACTTCTTTTGGGGGAGGATTTACCTGGGGAGCGAGCTTATTAAAATGGGGTATTGAGTAATGAGTAAAAAAGCCTTTGTTTTTCCCGGTCAGGCTTCACAATATGTAGGTATGGGGGAAAATCTTTACGAGAATAGCAATCAGGCAAAAAAGTTATACGACTTTGCTGAAGGTCTATTCCCGCACTTTTCAATAAAGAATCTATCATTTAAAGGCCCCCTCAAAGAATTGACAGAAACCAAAGTTACTCAACCGGCCATATTTCTTAACTCCTATGCATTATATAAAGAGATTGAAAACGGTTGTAAACCTGATGGAGTTGCCGGACATAGTCTGGGTGAATATACAGCCCTTGCTGCAGCAGGAGCCCTATCTTTTGAGGAGGCTCTTAAACTGGTAAAAATCAGATCCCAACAAATGCAACTTGCTACAGAAAATAGCGATGGAACAATGGCTGCAATAATTGGATTAGAATTTGACAAAGTTCAGGAAGGATTAAAAGATCTTGAAAGTTATGGTATCTGCGTTTTAGCCAATCATAATTCCCATAAACAGATAGTCATTAGCGGAGAAACTCCAGCAGTTCAAAAAGCCATGTTAAAAATGAAAGATATAGGAGCTTTAAGAGCCATTGAACTATCAGTTGGAGGAGCTTTTCACTCACCCCTTATGGAAAGCGCTCGCGAGCAACTGAAAGAAGCATTAGATAATATTGATCTCAAAGAACCGAATTTTCCCATCTATTCCAATGTAACCGGAACCCCAACTAGGGATCCGGATAAAATTAGAGAACATCTTGACCAGCAATTAACCTCATCTGTATTATGGGTTGATACAATCGAAAATATGGTTAATGATGGTATTGAAAAATTTATAGAAATCGGGCCGGGAAAGGTTTTACAGGGCTTAATCCGCAGAATTAACAAAGATTTGGAGAGGGAAGGTATTTCTGAATATAAAGATCTGGAGAAATTCTCATGCAAATAGATTTTTCTAATAAGACAGTAATTGTCACAGGGTCAAGCCAGGGTATTGGAAAAAATATAGCAGAAAAATTTGCTAAATCAGATGCTCATGTAGTATTAGCGGATATAGATGAAGACTCCTTGGAAAGCACAAGAAGGGAATTTGAACAAAACAATCTTTCTTGCAGTGCAATCCCCTGTAATGTGACTAAAAAAAATGAAGTCCAAAATTTAATTAAAACTACTTACAAAGAACATGGTAGTATTGACATCCTGGTAAATAATGCAGGAATAACCAGAGATACTTTATTAATGAGAATGAAAGACAAGGATTGGGATTCAGTTATAGAGACAAATCTAAAAGGAGCTTTTTTAACCACCCGGGCCTCACTCAGATACTTTTTAAAACAGAGGGCTGGTAGTATTGTAAATATCAGTTCTGTAGTAGGAATAACCGGTAATGCCGGGCAAAGTAATTATTCTGCAAGTAAAGCCGGACTAATAGGATTTTCAAAATCGGTCGCTAAGGAGCTGGCACCCAGAGATATTAATGTTAACCTGGTTGCTCCTGGCTTTATTGATACTAAAATGACTGAAGAGATACCTGAAGATATAAAGAATAAATATTTGGATAATATTCCCCTTAAATACTTTGGTAAACCCGAAGATGTAGCCAATACGGTTCTTTTTCTGGGCTCCCCCCTGGCTAAATATATTACGGGCCAGGTTATCAAAGTCGATGGTGGAATGGTAATGTAATAAATCGAGAACTAAGTTAGAGTTAGCAGACAAATTAAACTAGGAGGATACTATGGATTTAGCAAAAAAAGTAAAAGAAGTAACTGCAGACAAATTAGGTATTGAAGAAGAAAAAATATCTGAAGATTCGAATTTCATTGAAGACCTTGGTGCTGATTCTCTTGACACCGTCGAATTAGTTATGGAAATGGAAGAAGAATTCGATATTGAAATACCCGATGAAGACGCGAATGAACTTCGTACGGTAAAGAATGTAGTCGAATACTTACAAGACAAAGTCTAGTAAAAAAAATAAAGCATAGGCTATGATGAAAAAAAGAGTTGTTGTAACCGGAATGGGGACCATAAATCCAATT
>JAWOBE010000088.1:0-9422 GCA_046498185.1 Desulfatiglandaceae bacterium
CTGCATGAAATAAACCACAGTCATGACAGCCAGCCCCAGGAGGGACGTAGTGTGTTCGTGCAACAACATACAAAGAGCGGCAAAACCTGTCAGCAGGCGTTCCGGCACGGTGGATCTGGCTTTGAAATAACCGATTATCGTCGAACCCAGAAATACCACCCCGGCTACGACGGTGCCGAACACAATGAGAAATTCCAGGAAATCAAAACTGACGGCAGGATCAAGAATCGCCGGCATCCAGAGTATAATGGGCGAATAAACAAAGGCGAAAGGCACATAGATTTTTGCTGATGACAGGGCGAAAGCTATAAAACCGCTCTTAAAGGGGTCCCCGCCTGAAATGCCGGATGCCGCATAGGCGGCCAATGCCACCGGCGGGGTCACATCGGCCAGCACAGCGTAGAACAGAACGAACATGTGGCTGATCAAAGGATGAATGCCCCATTGAAGCAGCGCCGGGGCCGCGATCATTGAAGCAATGATATACTGGGCTGTGGTAGGAATTCCCATTCCCAGGATAAAACAGCTGATGGCTGTAAAGACCAGTGTGAAGAAGAGGGTGATGCCGTCCAGGGTCGTCAGGTTGAAAACGTCCAGGCCGTGAACAAAAACCGCGACCCCTGACGCCAGCTCGATGACAGCCGCTGCGAATTTCAACCCCAGCCCGGTCAGGGTGCAGGCTCCTACGATGAAACCAACGCTGGCGCAGGCCGCTCCTATGGCCAATGCATTCTTGGTTCCCCATTCAAGGGTATGAAGAATGTCGTTGAAACCCATCTTGCTTTCCTTGTAGGTGATTCCGGCGACAATCACCGCCATATTGGTAAAAAAGGAAGCCAGGGTAGGCTCGATTCCGTAAAGCAGCAGAGCGAAGAGCAGGGCGGTTGTAGCCGTACCGAAAAGCCAGTCGCGGTGTTCCGAGCGTGTATAAAACCACGTCATGGCGGCCACGGCCGACACCGCCCATAGAGTAGCCGTCCATGGGGCATGGGTCAGAGGATTGAACCAGAACAAAACGCAGGGCATGCTCAAAAAGATGGCCACAAGCAGGGGTCGCGTGCGTTGGTGGATCTGGCCGACGGCCACGGAGTAGATAATACCCCAGTAAGCGGCGAGAAAAGGGCTGGAGCCGGTAATCAGTAGATAAACGATGACGATCAACGGGGTAACCAGCAGTCCCCGCTCCCGGAGGACCCTTCCCGCCCGCGGCAGCATCTCCCTGGGCAGCCCCTTCAAACCTTGTCGACGGGCCTGGAAATGCACCATCATGCCGACGGCGAAAAAGTGCAGAAAAGACGGGACGATCGCGCATGCGGCGATTTTGATGTAGGGGATAGCCAGAAATTCGGCCATGATAAAAGCCGCAGCCCCCATGATGGGGGGCATGAGTTGACCACCGGTGGAAGCGGCTGCTTCTACAGAGCCGGCAAACGTTGACTTATAGCCTACCTTTTTCATCAGGGGAATCGTAAACGCCCCGGTCGTGACCGTATTGGCTATGGAACTGCCGCTGATGGAGCCCAGAAAGCCGGATGAAATAACGGATACCTTGGCCGGCCCACCTACGGTCCCACCTGCGATGGCCATGGCAAGGTCGATGAACAGCTGCCCCAGTCCGGTTTTGGAAATAAAAATACCGAAGAGCACAAAATGAAAGACAAAGGTAGCGACCACTCCCAGCGGGATTCCGAAGATTCCCTCGGTGCCGAGGTACATGTGTTCTATGATGCGTTCCACCGAATAACCGCGGTGAGCGAAAAAGCTGAGCCCGGGTATTTCCAGGAAATAGGGGCCCAAATAACAATTGATCAACACGAGTACAGCTATAAAAGCCAGGGGCGCCCCGATGCTTCGGCGCGTACCCTCCAACACAAGCATTATCGCCAGAGCCCCTATGACCGTGTCTGCGTGGTTGGGCATACCGGCCCTGAAAACAAGGGCATTGAATTCCAGGAAAATGTAAACCGACATGACCGAGGCGAGTAGCGCGCAGAAAATATCAAAATAAGGAACGTGATTTATCTGGTAGGTGAAGGACTTCGAAAAGATTCCCAACAGGGCCTGGAACCACTGGATAACAAAAAGGGCCGCTATAAGCAGACAAATAGTGAATAAAAAAATACTCCAGAAAATAAGGGTCTTGTTGGGATCCTGAAAAACCGTTTTAAACCCGATGACCTCGAAAAACTGCACAGCACCAAAGACCAGGGCGGCAAGCATCAGGGTATAGAGAATGAAATCAGCGTAGACCAATTCCCGGGCGTTCCAGAGAGAGCGACGCTTGAAATAAAAAAACAGTAAAAAAGAAGCGGCGGCCCAACCCCAGGACACAAGTGCGGAAAGTTCCAACAGTTCACGGAACATGGTTGCCGACAGCATGGCGCCGATACCCGCATGGATAATGTCGTAGAAAAAGTGCTTCCCGAGAGGCTGCTCTTCTTTGCGCATGGAATAGAGAAAGAAGACCAGGGGCAGTACGAACGCAAGGTGGAAGGCGCGATGACGCCACTCCTGCAGCACCCCGAAACCGGCCGTGTAAATGTGAAAGATGGACAGGATGAGGGTCATGAAGAAGGTTAATTTCAGTGTGACCCCGGTTGCCTGGCGGAAACGAAGCTCCGGATCATATTTGGATACTTCGCTTGCGTCTTTTTTGCGTACTTCGGGTGGGGCGCTACTGTTCGGTGATGCCATATCAACGACTCCAGTGCTGCCAATATAGTTTCGCTTTCAGCCAGACCCACGCCATCACAGTCAGGCGGGTGATGTGGATATGCAGCAGGCAGTTTCCGGCCAGGCCCGCGAGGTGAATATCCTGTTTTCCGTCAATTTTAAGCGTGTTCTCGTACTTGGAGTCCACCCATTGATATATTCCGGGTATCGGCCGGTTCATATTGCCGATGTAGAAATGGTCTCCCCGGCGTTCGAATACCTCATCCTTGAAAGCCGCATAAGGCAGGCCGGTTCGGCTTTCGGCAAACTCGGTGGCGACCACGACCATACCGTACCGGTTGTCGATGTGAAGGTGGTCCCATACCCGGCAGTTTTCGACCGAGTGGAGAAAACCCATGGATAGACGATCTCCGGGTCTGACCGGGGTTGCAAAAACCGGTACGGATTTTTCCATTTCTTGAATTAAAAGGACATGTACGGGTTGCCGACACAAAACGGCTCCAAATAGAAGCAAGAGCGTAAGCGCAAATATCAAACGGAATCGGAGCGCAGAAAACGGCATACCAGCAATCCCGGGCACCGGAATTTATCCGGTGCCCTCTGAACCGTTCGGGATACGTACCTATCTACTTTATCAGACCCTTTTCGCGATAGTAGCGCTCAGCTCCCGGATGCAGCGGGATAGCCATGCCGGCCAGTGCCGTGTCCAGGGTGACGTCCTTACCCTTGGCATGGGCCTGGGCCATGATCTCAGCGCCTGCGGGGGCAGGCTCCGGCTTTCCTTCCTTCTTGCGAAGAACGTGAAAGCCTGGTTCCCACAAGGCTTTGGTGAGGGTGTATATGAGTTCTTCGTCAACCTCGGCCGCACAGACCCACTGAGCCATCACGGCAACCGTGTTCACCGGTTTGTCCTGATTGGCGTAAGTGTTGGGCGGGATGGTTACTTTGGCATAAAACGGGTAGGTGTCGACGATTTTTTTGATGAGGGCGTCATCGAGCTGCAGTATTCTGATCGGTGTGCTTGAAACCAGTTCCATAACCGACGAGGTGGGGATGCCGGCGGTGATAAAACCTGCATCTGCCTGTTTATCCTGCATGCGTTGAGAAATGCCGGCGAAGCTCAACCAGTCGAGAGAACCGAAGTCCTGAAAGGTCATGCCGGCCGCCTTCAGGATGTTTTCAGCGTCAACGGCGGTGCCGCTGCCTCGGTCCCCCGGGACCACGCTTTTGCCTTTGAGGTCGGTTATGGTTTTAATGTTCGACTCTTCCAGCGTGACAATCTGGATGACCTCGGCATAAAGGGACGCGATGCCCCTTACATTTTTTACGGGGTTGTTTTCGAACTGATCGGTTCCGTAGAAGGCCTGAAAAGCGGTATTGTTCTGAACAAAAGCAGACTCGATGCCTCCGGAGCGTATCAAATTCAGATTGGCGGTCGAGGCATTACCGGACTGTGCCGTAACAATGACGTCAGGCACCTTGGTGGTTAAGGCCTGGGCCAGGACTCCTCCCAGGGGATAATAGGTTCCCCCGGTACCTCCTGTGGCAATAGCAAAGAATTGCTTGGCCGCAAAGGAACCGGGAACCATCACCAATCCAACCATCAGTATCAGGGCGGTAAAAAAAAGGACTTTTCGACATTTTACCATGGTTATTCCTCCTTGTACCTACACTGTTTATTGATTTAGGAGCGCGGGTGCCGTCCACGCATCCGATTGGTTAATCAGCGCCCATCCGGAAATGCCGGATACGCCTTGCTATGAGCCTTGCAGGTTGGAAATGAAGAGGAATAGAAATTTGAAGCTCGGAGCCGCCGTCTCGGAAATGGACGCGAATAAGAACAGGCGAATCAAACCTATTTCAGAAAGAATAATTGGATGTTTTGAACGATACCATGAAAAATCATGTGGAGCAATTAGAAATTTTTAGAAGTGAAACGCCGGCGATGATTCTATTTTCCTGGACCTGTAGACGCGGTTTCCGTATTTTGATCCTTGACCTCAACGTTGTTTCAACCTATAATAATTCTATATAGTTTATTAAGATAATTTTTAAAAGATTAAAATTGTTATATACTATTAAATAATAAAATAAATATGTTTAGTTTTTGAATGATAATTATATTTATTTATACTGAAACCAATGATTGAAGCAAACGAAATTGTCATGTTTTTTATTGGTCTGGGCGTATGGATATTTACGTTTTTCCACCGCGCAGCCCTCAAGCAGCTACCGGCGCCGGGGATTATCCTGGCTGCGTTCTATTTATTATTGGGTAGCATCGTTGCAACGGTGCTGGAAGGATTTTTTTGGAGCGATTTTTTGAACTTGGTCGAACATGCCTGCCTTACAGTAACTTCGGTCTTGATGGCTTTATGGTCGTGGAAAATATTCACAGGCCGCAGGGAAACGAGGTAATGTCCATCAGGATATTCCGGATGGGCACAGTTCAGTTTCCAGATTTGAAATGAGGGATTTACCGATGTGGCATGTGGCGGCGCTTGATTTCATCTCTTTTATGGGTTTTGGCTTTGCATTCCTGTTCCTTGCAAAAGGCGGGTGCCGGTCCTGCCTGAGCGGTGCCAGGGCCATTTTCGGGGTTCTCACTGTTTTTTCCCTGCTCTACAGCGCCGGGCTATTCCTGCAGTGGTCAAACATAACCGCTGCGCTCGATCCCGTGGAAGATTTGATCGGAGCCCTGCTCCCGATGCTCTGGGCCTTTTTCTTTTACGCCTTTTTGCAGGAAGTTTCTGCGCAGGATCTACACCAGAGCCGGGAATCCCTTATAGAGAGCGATCGGAAGCTGAACACCCTGATGGATAATCTGCCCGGTATGGCCTACCGTTGTCTGAACGAGAGAACCTGGCCCATGGTTTTTGTCAGTAACGGGTGCAAAAATTTAACAGGGTATGAAACAAAGGCGCTGATGGGCCATGGAGGAATCTCTTATGGGGATCTCATTCACGAGGACGATCGGGATTTTGTGTGGAAACAGGTGCAGGAGAATTTGAAAAGGCACCGGCCCTTTCAGATCATGTACCGAATACATACACACGCGGGTGAAGAAAAGTGGGTCTGGGAAAAGGGCATTGGAATTTTCTCCGAAACCGGGGAAACCATTGCGCTGGAAGGCTTTATAACCGATATCACCGAGCAGAAGCTGGCCGAACAGAAGCTCCAGCAAGCCCATGAAGAACTTGAAAAAAAAGTGGAAGAACGAACCGCGGAAATCACAGAAGCCTACCAGAAGCTCGAAGAAGCATACAAGAAAATACAAGAGGATCGTGAAAAAATAATCCAGCTTGAAAGGTATGCCATAGTCAGCCGGATAACCTCGACTTTGGCCCATGAAACCCGCAATTCCGTTTCCATGATCGGCGGGTTCGCAGCGCTTTTGAAGCGTAAGTTTCATGGGGATCCAGAGCTTTGCCACCATATCGACATGCTGCTGGAGGAAAGCAAAAAACTGGAGCAGTTGATTGAAGGAATCTTGAAAGCCGCGCACAAGACGGAGCCGCAGTTTGAGAAAGTGAACCCCAACGAACTTCTGGATGAGTTGGAGGCCTTGACCCAGGAAAAAGCCCGACTTTCCAATGTCCAAATCAAGAAAGAGAAGCACCTTTCTTCGGAATTCATTTTTGTAGACAAAGAAAGTGTTATCGCGGCTTTGAAAGAGATTATCATGAACGCTGTGGAATCTTCTCCCAAGAACGGGGAGGTTATCATGAATATCACCCAGGAGGATGAGTGGGTGGTGATTTCCGTCACCGATAAGGGACAGGGCATGGACGAGCGGACATTGGGCCGGATCTACGAGCCCCTTTTCAGCACGAAGAAGCTGTCTGCAGGGCTTGGGTTGTCCTTCGCGAAGGAATTGATAGAAGCCCAGAACGGCTATATCCGCTGCGAATCCAGTCCCGGCGAAGGATCTACGTTCAAGGTTTATTTTTCCGTCATTTCGACACGCCGGAAAAAGTAGGGTGGGAAAGGTTTTTAACCGCGATTTCCCTTTTATCGGGTTCGATTTTTGATTTTGGAGCCCTTTCGACCCCGACGCCGAGAAATAAGGAATCGGATTGTAGGTCGGGATTCTTTCCCGACCTGGCCCGCACGACCTGTTTCAAGTCAAAACTCCGTTTCGACACTCCAACGACGCCTACTTCACGCTGTTCCAGGAGTGCCGAAACGATGTTTTGGCCTGGCCCGCACGACCTGCTTCCTGCCGAGGGAAATTACCCTGCCAAAAGGTTTCCCTGGAGACAACCGACGCAATATATGATATTTATAAATTATTGGTTAATGGGAGGGTCGAACCGTCTTGGTTCGGGCCGGTAGTTGCACACCTGCTTTATAAGGAGGAAGGACAATGGCCGGAAGCGTTTACAAGATTGTGGAACTGGTTGGAAGCAGCGATTCATCCTGGGAAGAGGCCGCCCGCAACGCGGTTGAAACCGCCGGGCGCAGTCTTAAAGACTTGAGAGTCGCGGAAGTCACGAAATTCGACATGACCATTGAAAACGGTAAGATTACATCTTATCGAACGCGAATCAACCTCTCCTTTAAATACAAAAAAGATGAGTGATACACAGAGCCTGCTATGTTCACCTTGATCAAAAACGCAGCCGGCAGCGAAAGCAGCCGGCTGCGTTTGTTACCATAAAACCTATTTTATGGTTCCGGCGATCTCCTGGAGATCGTCCATGTAGCTCTCGCTCAAGTTTTCGAACATTGAGATGCACCCTTTTAATAAATCATTTTTTTCGGCATCATTAGGTTCACGTTTATTTATGAGGCAAAAACTGACTTTGTTTGAGTAATAAGATGCAAGGATGTTGGACGCAATATTCATCATCAGAAATTGTTTCTCTTCCATTTTATGCCTCCTTTGATCGAAATTTTAACCCATAATTTAACTTCCACTATCAAGGCCCCGCAAGTTTCTCTCCAAAATAAAAATTTTTCTAAAAACTAGAATAAACGAAAAGAGTTGGTTGAGCAAGAATTATTCGATTTCAATGTACCCACAATTCGTTCAGGATCAAGGGTCGATTGTCTTTGCGTGCCTTGCCTGCCTCGACGCTTGACAAAGCTATTGCGCAAGAGGACCATTTACGTATCGAAACTTAATTTTCAGCTTGACAAAGTTAACTTACATGTTAACATAAATAAAAAATGCGAAAAATACTGTTCTATAAAACAGCATCAGGCCAAAATCCCATTGAAGATTTTCTTGATAGCCTTTCTTCGAAGCAGGCACAGAAAGTTGCCTGGGTTTTGAAGCTCGTAGAAGATCTTGAGCGAGTACCATCCATTTATTTCAAGAAAATGATAAATACTCAAGATCTATGGGAAGTTAGATCTGCCACAGGATCAAATATTTTTCGTCTGATCGGTTTTTTTGATGGTCCTGATTTGGTTGTTTTGGCTCATGCCTTTCAAAAGAAGACTCGAAAGGTACCCAAGCAATCAATTAAAATTGCCGAAGAAAGAAAAAGGGAGTACTTCAGGAGGAAAAGAAATGAGTGATCTTAATAAGTATATAAACAAAAGAAAATCCAGGGATGCAGAATTCGCAGAGGACTTTGATTCAGGGTACGAGCAATTCAAGATCGGAGTGATGTTGAAACAGGCACGTGAGGAGGCTGGTTTTACCCAAGAACAACTCGCTTCAAAATTAAATACTAAAAAGTCCGCTATCTCAAGAATTGAGAATCATGCTGAAGATATAAAACTCTCTACTTTGAAAAAATTCGGTAAGGCTCTCGGAAAGGAATTTCGTTTTGAAGTACGGTAACAAGAGTTAACATTATCAAATTTCATAAAATCGGCCCCGCTCGGAAGGTGCGGTAGGGAAACTCCACTTAGAGGGAAAGAGGGGGATCAAGCGTGGTGGGAGTGTGAAATTTTAGTTTGACGCATCATGCGAAGTGAGGACCAGGCCAAAATGAATTTTGGCAGTCCATGGAGCTTAGGCGGAAATAACGGATGGGTAGATCTAATCATCCTTATATTGGAGAGCCAAGGCCTCCGAATTTACTTGACAGCACCGCGTGTCTTCAGCATAGTTTTTCTAGTGAAAATATTGTTTTTTTACCTATGTATTTTATTGCCTTTAAGTCATAACATATTGTTATCGCAATATATTACTTTTATAAGGTCATCTGTTTTGCAGCCACCGGTTAATGCCGGATGGCTGAACACGAGAGGAGCAAAGCTATGAAAAAGATTACGATGATCGGATTGATCGGATTGTTGGTCCTGGCCGGTTGCGCCGGACCGCAGACAAAAACAGGTAAAGGAGCCACCTACGGCGCCGCCGGTGGAGCTGCCGCTGGTGCCATACTGGGGCAAATCATAGGCGGGGATACCGAAGGAACACTTCTGGGTGCCGCCGCCGGTGCCGCGGTCGGGGGTGCGGCAGGAGCCGGCGTGGGTCGCATGATGGACAACCAGGAAGCCGAAATGCGCGATGCGCTGGCAACGTCGGAGGCGGTGGCCGTCAAGCGCGAAGGAGACCTTCTGGCGCTTACTCTTAAAGGGGATGTCACCTTTGATGTGGATTCCGCCGAGGTAAGGCCGGGTCTTTACAATGAACTGGACCGCGTAGCCAATATCCTGGTGCGCTATCCTGAAACTTCCATCCTGGTGGAAGGGCATACGGACAGCACCGGCTCGGAAGCCTACAACCAGCAGTTGTCCGAACGCCGAGCCAACAGCGTCAAAAACCTTCTCCTGACGCGCGGTGTTGC
>JAWOBE010000105.1:0-4165 GCA_046498185.1 Desulfatiglandaceae bacterium
ATTTCGGCAACCGCCCTGTCCAGGGAAGTCGGTGCTTGCCAAGCGAGGCTTTCGAGATGGCTGCGGCAGGCGAGCGCCGCTCATTGGTCTGGATTTTCCGAACCCACCGGCTATGACTGCCGGGAGAAACCAGAAACTGAAACGAACGCGGTCACATGTTTTGAAAACCTGTACTCTCATGACGACGCTACCTCATTCATGCGCATCTACTCTGCAGCCGAACGCTCAGCTTAACCGGCCCGGAAACAGCTGCAATGCGAAGCGGAGCGGCTGTTTCCCGGTCCGTGTTGATGCTGTGGTTGTGTGTGGTACTAGTACTATTGATTTAGCTTTGAGCTGGCAATACGATTAAGGCTGATACCGGATTCGGCAGCCTGAATAGCCAACTTTCGATGGACATGAGGCGGGATCCTCACCATAAACTTTCCACTATACTGCTTGCATGCTATCGGTTCAGGAATTTTTTCGTTATTTTCACCCATATCAGATATAACCTCTGCCACCGTCTTCCGGATACCCTTCAAAGCTTTTTCAGGCGTATCCGCCAACCAGCTCAAACTCGGAAATTCAGCACATAGTCCAATATATTCATTATCCTCTTCAGACCATGTAACCCTATATGTATATTTATCATTTTTTTGTGCCATGATTGACCTCCAGTTTTTCAATAGCCAAAAGAACCTGTTTAACCTGATATGTTTTGGCCTTTCCTTTAGCGTTTTGAATATTTACTCGTGGATCACCCTCCCAGGGAGTTTTGTAAATTTGATGGCTGCTTTTTTTCTGTCGGGGTTCGCCAAAGAAATGGTCGCAAATCCTGCATAAGTCAGAATAACGAACATCTTTGGGATTCCGCCGTATCTTTTCAAGCATGTCATCGATTTTTGTCATACTAATATAATATCAATAATGATACCAAAATCAATAGGTGGAAGCATTTTTATGACCCTGCGGGACGAGGACCGCGTAGTCGATGACCAGCCCACCGAGGACACCGGCCACGATCAGGACCACCTGCCGGGAGCGGGAAGCGATGTAGGTCACTTCCTGGGTCTTCCGGCTTCATGCCCCTGCGCGCGCCTCGACCATGGCCGACACGCGATCCGCAACGGCCAGGGCCGCCGTGAGCCCCGGGCTGTCCACGCCCAGGAGATGAATCACCCGGGGGGCGGCGGGAAACCGCACCAGGGCGAAGTCGGGATGGTGGAGCAGGCGGGCCTGAAGCCCGGCCTGGTGCCAGATGAGGTCCTCGGCCTCGAGGCCGGGAAAGAAGGGCCGGACCCGCTCCACCATGTCCTCGGCCGGAACCGGCTTGCCGCTCCAGGCGTCCCGGTCCGGTGCGGGCACCAGGCGGGGTCCCACGGTGACGGTGGTGCCCAGGGACGGCGGGCTCGAGAGGTCCTCGAAGGTGGGGGTGAGGTGCACCCCCACGGTGAAGTGCAGGCCGCTGGCCGTCTTGACGGCCTCGGGGGTGGGGTAGATGTTCCGGCCCAGCACCCGGAGCTCCGGCCGGCGGTGGCTGTAGAACTTGTAGCTCTCCCCCCGGACCGGGTCCAGGACATAGGGGGCGTTCGGATCGATCATGCGCGCGACCCGGTCCGCATCCACGCCGGCGGCGTTCACCACGGTCTCCGCCAGGGCCCGGTCGGTGCGCCCGTCCGGGTAGCGGAACGTCATCTCCACGCCGCGGTCCTCGGGGCGGAGATGGATCACCTCGGTGCCCGGCAGGACGTGGGTGCCCTGGTGCTCGGCCAGGGTGTAGAGGCGGTAGACCAGGGACCCGGGGTCCACGATGCCCGCACTCGGAATCCAGAGCGCGGAGGAGGCCCGCACGTTGGGCTCCATCCTCCGGACCTCGGCACCGGAGACCCGCTCGAGGCCGGGGACGCCGTTGGCGCGGCCCCGGGCGAGGTAGCGCTCGAGGACCTCCTCCTGGGCGGGGTCCACCGCCACCATGAGCTTGCCCGTGCGAAGGGCAGGTACGGCGTGCTCCTCGCAGAAGCGGTAGAGCAGGCGGTTCCCCTCCACGCACAGCGCCGCTTTCAAGGGACGCGTTTTCGCATCGTAGTAGATGCCGGAGTGGATCACCCCGGAGTTGCGGCTGGACTGGTTCTCTCCTCGCGTGATGCCGGGGTTCTTCTCGAAGAGGAACACGCCTTCGTGGCGGTCCGACAGGGCCCGGGCCACGGCGCAACCCACGACCCCTCCCCCGATGACGGCGAACGGCAGCCTCTCCATGCTCGAACTCCTTCCCCCTCCTCTCGCGCGTCAGGCGGTTTCCACCACGCGAAGGCAGAAACATCGCATTTTCGTCATTCCGGCGCAGGCCGGAATCCAGTCATTTCACCAACTCCTGGATACCGGAACAAGTCCGGGATGACGATGGGGGCTTTATGCGAGCCCATCCTGCTTGTAATGCGCCATATTCCGCAAAAACAAGAGGCAGTTTTCGCCGACCACCCCAGCCGGAACTTGATGTCGCAATTTGCGATTTCAAGTTGTCGAACTCTTCCTTGGTCAATTGGAACATAAAATCTTCAGGGAATTTATCAATATTTCTCCGAACTTGCTCATTGAGGCGCCTTGTTTCGACTCCATAAAGCTCGCCAAGATCGGAATCCAATATGACCTTTTCTTCACGAACGAGCATTATAGCCCTTATAATCCGCTTCTCGGGAACAAATTCATCTGATTTTTCAACCATTTTGCCTTTAGTCCCTTTCCTTTAGGAGAACGTCGGCCATTATGCATCTTCATCCTTCGGACCGACCCAAAAGACGGGGTTATGCGCGACCTCCCACAGATAGCCATTTGGATCAGCGAAGTAGCCGGAGTAACCACCCCAGAACACCTTCTGTGCAGGTTTTATCAGTTTGGCCCCTGCTGAGACGGCCTGTTCCAAGAGTTCGTCAACTGCCGCTTCCGAATGCACGTTATGCGCAATCGTGAAACCGTCGAAGCCGGTGCCGTCGGCAGGCACCCCCGCGTCTTCCGCCAAAGACTCCCGGCCGTATAGTCCGAGCCAGCTACCATTGAGCGTAAAGAACGCCACCTCTGGCGGTGAATCCATCCTTGGCAGGCCAAGACCCTGCTCATAGAAGCGAACCGACTCTTCCAGATCCCTGACGCCCAGTGTAATCATGCTGATCCTTGGCTTCATGCAGAATCCTCCTCTGATGCCCAATGGGCTAATCAGCCGCGCGGTTTTTTCGTCGGCTGAATTAGCGAGGTTGGATTTTTGAGTTGACAGTCATTGCTTCAGGTATTAGTATTACCGTATTACATTTTTTAAAAGGAGCACATTATGCAAACATCAATAAGCAAACTTACAACTAAGTATCAGGCTACTGTTCCTAAAGCGGTGAGAAAAAAACTGAATCTCAATGCTGGTGACATCATCGCTTTTGAAATCGATAACGACATTATAAGACTCAGAAAGGCAAGTCCAATAGATATTGACTTTGTCAGTGCGCTTGTTCCGACTCTTAATGAATGGAATTCAGAAAACGATGAGGAAGCATACAATGACCTATGAACCGTTTGATGTTGTGGTTGTACCATTCCCATTCACTGATTCAGCCCAAACAAAAAGAAGGCCTGCCCTTGTTCTGTCGCAAAATACGAATTTTGGAAATAAGATCGGACACTCCATATTGGCCATGGTTACAAGCCAGAAAAACGCTCCTTGGCCATTGGACTGCGAAATCAAGAGCAAAAAACTGTCGGGATTGACAGCGCCTTCTCTGGTAAGGATGAAGCTATTTACCCTAGACAATAGGTTTATAATTAGAAAAATTGGCTATTTATCAAAAGACGATCAAAAACAAGTCAAACAAAGCCTCTCACAAATCTTCGATTACCTGTAATTTTCAAATCCAACGAATAAGGATAGATCGTGGCTCGCTGCGCTTCATCAAGAAGCTTTGCATTCTCCTGGCGGATCCTCTAGCACTGCTTTTCATATCTCGCATAGTCGTCGGGCATCAGCCTCTATCCTTTTTTCGGTGTAACGCGGAATGAGCAGGTATGCTAGCGGCCGCGTGAAAATGTCTCAAGAATGGTCGTTTAAAAATGTCGTATGAGGTTTGGGATGTTTTGAGGTGGGGGCCGGAACCGATATTTCTATGGTCACAAAATTCAGTTGGATTTCTTCCCATGTCGCAGC
>JAWOBE010000169.1:0-3918 GCA_046498185.1 Desulfatiglandaceae bacterium
TGGGGTATCGGCTCGGCAATGGGTTGATTTTCGAGCTCTTCGAGCGAAACGTCTCTCACCAGCGTGCAGCCGCAACCTTCACGGTAAAGGGCGACGGACTTGAAGAGACCGAAGGCCCGGGCGGTCACGGTCTTTTCCTCCCGGTCTATGCGGTATGAAATTATCTTTGCCAGGGGGTTTACAGGAGAGACGTCTTCTCGAAAAACGGTCTTGTCATCCCGCCCTGAAATGAACGTGCTCGAGCACAGGTACTTGGCCACATAACCCGTTCCAATGGGAACTGCGCGGCTCAGATACCATCCCGCCCCAATGAGGGCCGCCGACACAAGCACTGCGAAAAACGCCAGGATAGATTTTTTCCATCGTCTCATGAGAGTCTCGCTTTATTTTCACAGTGCCCGGCTTGCGCGCCTACAAATACCGCCACGGAAACCATATTCTCCATATAACCTAAGTCAATCTTTGAATATATCAAAATCAGAATAATGTTTCATAGCGCAATCTTTACAAATACTATGACTGAATTCCGCGTTAGAATGATCTCTTATATAGGCCTCAATTTGATTCCAGTATCCTTTATCATCTCTTATTTTTTTGCAAATTGAACATATTGGAAGCATTCCACTAAGTTGTTTTACTTCCGACAATGCTTTCTGTAAATCTTCTATCAACTTTGCTTGTTGCTTTTCAGCAGCGATCCTCTCATCCAAATTTCTGCTGTTCTGCAGGGCAATGGCAGCCAGTTCTCCAAATCCAGCAGCCACTTTGGCATCGTTGTCGTTGAAGTCCTGCGCCTTGTTTGCAAGGCCGATGATCCCCACGGTTTTATCTTCCAGAATCAAAGGGGCGAACAGGACATTCTTTAATACCACATGGCCCTTGGGCATGAAATCGATCCACTCACTGTGCATAAAATCATTGTGGTAAACAGACCTTTTCGTCTTATAGGCCTCAGCGCGTAAACCCCTTATGGGCATGGGTAACTCAGGATCAACAGAGCAGGGCAGTCCGCCGGCTTCCAGAAACAGGACCTCATTTTCCTCTCCGGTATCACTCAGCAAGGCCACGTAGCCGGAAGTGGCTCCGATTAGTTCTCTGCAGTGATCAAATATGGTGCGGGCGGATTCTGTAAACCCTGTCTGCTCGAGAACGGCTTTGGAACCCTTCATTATTGCCTGCAGTTCCTTTTCGCGCAGGTAGGCTTCCCGAACTGCCTCTATCAACCGTACAACCAATTTATCGTTTATGGCGGACTTTCGTCCCAGTTCATATATTTCCCTGAGGAGTGCTTCTTTAGCATTATCCTGCATGGCAAAATTAACTCCCGTAACTGTTGATGTTTTTCGCGGTACTCGACACTGCTCTGCTTTTAACCGGTCACCAGGACTCGTTCAAGGAACTCGCGGCACGGGTGAATGTCTTCCCAATGCACAGAGGGTTCCGGCTCGCCCATGAAATGAGACCAGTTTTGTGAAATGTAGGTGAACACATCTCTCTGCATGAACGCCCTCTCATTTGTGATATAAATCCAGCTCAGGATAATATTTCTTGGCACATTCAGGACATAAACTATGGCTGAAGTCTGTATCAGGATGCGTCCTTAGGAATTCTTCAATTTTTACCCAGTAACCTTCGTCGTTTCTTAAGTTTTTACAATAAGAACAAATGGGTATGATTCCTTTTAACAGTTGTATTTCATTGATTTTATTTTTTAATTCTGTTGCCTGTGTTGCTAATAGAAAGTGAGATTCCACAATTTTTCTGAAGCTCTTTATTAGTTCATCTATATCCTCTGAATAGGCATTTGCTTTACTATCATGTATACATATAGTTCCAAAAATATTACCATTAGGCAATAAAAGGGGGTAACCCATATATGAAATGAGAGAGTGCCTTATTTCTGGAGCATTAGCCCAACGTTTTGATTCTCTGGCATCCCGTACGATTACCCTATCTCTCTTATTAATTACTTCTTCACAATAATGAGATGCAAGCTCCACCTGCAAACCTTCATGAAGCGGATTATCAATATTTTTGCTAACTTTGAAAACTTCTATGTTAGGCTCTTCCAGCTTGGTTATCGCAGCGGATTTAACGCCTGCAATTTTGCATAACAAATTTACCATCCGCTGCCATTCAGTAAAGTCAATAATGTTAAATGGATCAATGTCTTCGATTTTCATTTTTAACCCACTTTATAAAAAATTGCTATATTTTAATGATAATAGCTTAATGTTATAAGGTAATAATAATGCGCTATTCGGGTCTATCCAATACTTGTCGAATTTTGTGTGCAAGTTCGTGCTGTGTCAGCGGCTTCATGACAAGGGCTCGAACCCCTATCTCCCTGGCCGTCTCATTGGAAATCCTCTTGCTGTAGCCTGTGCAGATAATAATCGGTATATCTCGCCGAATCAAGAGCATCGCCTTTGACAGCTCATCCCCGGTCATATGGGGCATGGTCATGTCCGTCACCACAAGGTCGAATCGATCAGGGGCATTTCTAAACAGCTCGAGGGCTTCAAGGGAGCTCTGTCTTATTGTCACCCTATACCCAAGCCTTTCGAGGCTTTGCCTTCCGGTCATTGCGATCGTTGGTTCATCATCCACAAAAAGAATGTGTTCCCGGCCGCAGGGAAGGGGGGGATGACGGATGGCATGCCCGGGCGGGTCTTCAATGTCGTCCTCTGCCGGAATATGTATGGTGAACGTGGTCCCCTTGCCTACCCCGCTTTCGACGTAAATTTCTCCACCGTAGTCTTTCACGATTCCATACACCACAGCCAGGCCGAGGCCGGTTCCTTCCCCCACCTTCTTTGTAGTGAAGTAGGGATCGAATATCTTATCCTGCACTTTCGAAGATATGCCCGTTCCCGTATCGCTGATTCTAAGCCGAATGTAGCTTCCCGGAGGGAGTTGTCGGGCCTGTGGCACGCTGTTTTTTTCCACTTGCAATTGATCCAGGGACACTTTGATGACGCCGTGCTCGTCTTCGATTGCATGAGCCGCATTGGTGCAGAGATTCATGATAATCTGGTGAATTTGTGTGGGATCCGCCCTCACCACCGGAAGATCGGGCGCTATGTTTTGATTTATCTCTATGGAGGCGGGAAGAGAAGAGCGAAGCATTCTCAGGGCCTCTTTTACGGTTTGTTGTATTTTCAAGGGCCTGATTTCGAGTTCACTTTGACGGCTGAAGGCGAGAATCTGTTTTACGAGGTCCTTTGCACGGTCACAGGCTTTAAGGGCCTGAGCAAGATATTCAATGCTCCTGGATCCCTCGGGCAGATCAGCTTTGGCTATTTCCGTATAACCGATGATTCCGGAAAGTATGTTGTTGAAGTCGTGCGCGACGCCTCCTGCGAGGGCCCCGATGGATTCCCTTTTCTGTGATTGCAGCAGTTGAGTGGCAAGTTGTTCCTTTTCTTCCTCCATCCGCTTTCGCTCCTCGATTTCTCTTTCGAGTTCCGCGTTGGATCTGAAAAGCTCGGCCGAGCGGGTTTTCAAGGTCTCGAGGGATCGGAGGAGCTCGCTTTGAAGCCTTCCCGGAAGCAGGACCCCCGCGCCTGCGAGCAAGATGAACACGCCGGCTGCCGTGATCCAGGCGATCATATGCCTGGTAACGGCGTTGAGGTCTATGCCCACCTCGACGGCACCGGTGCTCATGGCAAGACCGACGGCCAGAATGGAAGCCAGCCCTGCTATCATGGCGAGGATTCCTGCGGATCGGCCCAGGAGTACGGTCATCAGCACGGAAACCAGGAGAAAGATATGAATACCCGCCCCGCTGAAGCCGAAGTGGAGCAGGTTGTGGAAGCCCAGAACGAAAAAGGCCCCGAACAGGGCGACTGTTTTCCAAGCAAAGGAGATCCGCCTCTGAAAGACGGTGGTTACCAGCACCAGGACATAGAGCCCCCC
>JAWOBE010000040.1:0-8810 GCA_046498185.1 Desulfatiglandaceae bacterium
ATTGATCCCGAACTCAAGAATCCGTGTAACACGCCTATTTTGAGAAAACTTTTCGGACATCCGAAACCTCGGCAATGGGTGATCCTGGATAAAGATGTCGTTGACGAGATGATTTTCCGAACCGAAAACCCCAGAAATCGTTTAATCCTGGAACTGATGGCCAGAAGCGGTATGCGCATCGGGGAAGTCCTCGGACTGAGATGCAGGGACATCGAGGATCGAAGGGCTTTTCTCATCAGCCCCAAGAGCGGAAAGGAACCCGAGGTCGTCTACATCCCCAAGAAAATCTCCGACCGGCTCAGAGTCTATATGATGAAAAAAGGCATCAAACCCGATGAACGGGTTTTTCCGATTACCTATTCGGCCGCACGGGTGATCGTGAGGAAAGCCGGCTCCATCGTGATTGGCTCGGATGCGGATATCGCGATATGGGATCCAGCGCGCGAGGTTACAATCACTAACAAAATTCTTCATCATAACGTCGATTACACACCGCATGAAGGAATGAAGGTTAAAGGATGGCCGGAGACTGTCTTGTCAAGGGGAAATGTTATCGTGGAGGATGGTGATTTTGTCGGGCGGCCCGGAAGAGGTCTTTTCTTGAAATGTGATCGTCCTGGTGATGCGTTATCCCGCGGTACAGAGATGTGATGTTCGGAAATGCCGGATGCGCACGAGTTAAACCCAAATCGGCCATTAAGCGGCGCACTGCAAGCTCTTTGGCTTTAGCTTCCACATCGATGGTAAAGGGGCGGGCGCGCCAGCAATCAGGGAAGTCTTCGGGATCTATATAGTCCGCGTGCAGCCTGGGATTCGCCCCTTTCCACCCTTGTTTCGGTGAGGAAATGTGAGTCCATGGTTCGCCGCCGCGCTCACGCCAGGTATCTGCCGCACGCTCGGTGGCCTCTTCCACGGTCAGGCCGGCGGGGTTGCAACGGTGGTGATGCACGTCATAGACCAGGGGAATCTGGAGCTGTCTACAAAGTGGGAGGAGATCCCGCACGGAATAGGAAATTTCATCGTTCTCCAACGTCAACCGTGATCTTACCCGCTGAGAAAGCCGGGGAAAATTCTGCGCCAGCCTTTCCATGGCCTTGTCCTTTCCACCCTGCCGGCCACCCGCGTGGATGTTGATAACTTCAGCTCCGATCAACTCGGCCAGCATTCCCTGGTACTCCAATTCGGAAATGGATTTGTCAACAACTTCCGGGCGCACGGAGGAAAGGGAAACAAACTGATCAGGATGAAAACTCAGACGTATGTCCAGGCGTTTGCGGAGCTGATTGACTTCGTCAAGGTGCTCGCGAATTTCTGCGGCGGCAGGCAGATCATCGAGATTGTAGCCTACCTGTGGATGCGTGTAGCGGGGAAACAGTGGCGTTGTAACGCGGAAAGCGCCGATTCCCAGGCGATGAACCGTTTTGACGGCATAAACCAGGTTTCGGGAATTTTCGAGGCAGATTTCCGAAAGACGGGACAGTTGCTGTTCACGGGAAAATGCGGCAAGAGTTTTTGCCGTGGTGGTACGGAAGCGTATCGGTTGATCGACGAAAATACAGCAAAGTCCAAAACGCATGGTATCCCTCGAAATAGTAAATGCGCTCAAAAATAAACTGGAGCGGTGGTGATATTTTCGATCAGAAACCAGGTGGTCCCTGGATGAATAGTCTTATCTTATCGGAAAAAACGCAAGAGCCAAGGTCCATGACTCTGAATTCCGTGTTGTTTTTTTATAAAGTGACAGGGATGGGGCAGACTTCATTCAAAGACACAGCCTCCATCAGCCCCCGAATTTCTGGCCGATGGTTTTCCCGTAATCCTGGCAGGCCTTTATCCCTTCCTGGGTTTCCACGACCGCCTCTTTAAGGCTCAGGGCTCCCAAGTCCACGGTATCCATTTTTAAAACGAATTTCATGGTGTCGAAAACCATGGGAGCCGCCTCTCCACTGTGGGTGTACGGACCAAAGGCTCCACCGATTTTGCCCAGGAGATTCGCCCGTTCCACAAGAAAGAGGAAATTCTTCATGCCCGGAGTCATATCCCTATGGTACGTCGGGCACCCAAAAATAAAGCCGTCAAATCCCTCCAGTTCCTTTTCATTGGAAATCTCGGAAATCTTTTTTACCACAGCTTCATTTCCTGAAAACCGGATTCCTTCAGCGATGTATTCCGCCATTTTCTCCGTTTTCCCCGTCCTGCTCACGTAAGCGATAAAAAGTTTCTTCATTTTTATTCCCTTTACGGTTCAATTTTTTTGAATTTACCATATCATTCAGGTCTGACACAATTAAATTCGGTGAAGATAGGCATATGGAACATAAGGATACCACCTGTTTTTTCTCTTGTGAATCCATTAAATATTTGTTAGCAACAAAGCGCGTTAAAAAATGATAGCTATCTATAGCTTTTATTTCGTAAATTAATTTAACTGTACAAAAGGTCAGGAGGTTTTTACCTATCATGAAATTGCGATCAGACCCTTACCAGGTATTTCGGGAAAGCAAAACCCCTGCGGGCCTCTATTCCAATAATGGGACCGGGACGTTTATAAAGGTTTCGGTTTCAAATCTAAAAAATGCCCCTCCCCAAAACACGATTGTTCCATCCCAGGAACTGCACCTGGCGGTGCAGAAATTCCAGTTAAACAGGGTTTAACGGAATCCCTGGTGCGTTGCGTCTCCTGGTTCCCGGGTGTCGGGATTGGAATTCTGGCCTAAAAGCATACACACCCACAGAAAGTTATTTTCCCCTTGTAATCCAACCCTGCCTGCTGCTATGGTCTAAATTCTGCCGTAACATTAACCAATCCGGAGACTTTTGTACGATGACACTTACAAAGAATGACCTGAGAGAAGCTCTCTACGTCAAGACCGATCTGACAAAGAAACAGGCCGCTGGCGCAGTCGAAAACCTTGTCGAGCTCATCAAGTGCACGCTTGAACAGGGAGAAAAAGTGCTGATATCGGGATTCGGGAAGTTTGATGTTATAGAAAAGAACCCGCGTAGGGGAAGGAACCCTGCAAGCGGAACCGACCTCATGCTTGACGGTCGGCGTATTGTTACCTTCAGGTGCTCGGATGTTCTCAGGCGGAAAGTGAACAAGGGAAAAGGGAAATAGCAAACTTATGAAGCTGGAAAGCCCTGTAAAATGGGCTCAAGAAATACAATTTCTGTGTGAGAATCCGTGTGAGAAAAAGTTTCCGAAATACCCTTTTTTGTCCAAAATCACCTTCTAAATCCAAAATTCACAACCAATAAAATCAAAAACTTATGTTATATGAGGAAGTGTTCGCCCGATCTGTGTTCGCCCGGTCTGTGTCCAACCGATGAATCAGGGCGAACACAAGGTTCGCCCCTACCATGTAAAACAAAAATACCGTGGATATGATTCGGCATGACAACAAATTGGCCCAATTGAATATGATTGAAACGAACCTGTAATTCACCCCAAACGGATTCCACCATGCGCCCCGAATCTTTCAAAATCATTTGCCCATCGATTATTTCACCGAACAAACATTCCCTGTTCTGCGTGCAGACCGTCACGAAATACATCCCGCCCTGCGAATAATCATAACCCTCTAATCGAATTGACCGGCGATGGTGAACATCAAAATTGTATCTCATACCCCAGCCTCCTCAATAAACCTCTCGGCATCTCGGACGCCGGAATTCAGGACGGCAATCGGTGAAAAGGAGGACAAACACATCACCGATCTGCCGGCGGAAAGCACCGGACAGGAAATCATCCCGCCGTTTATCACGGTGAGCCCGGTGGCGTTCTGGCGGACAAGGCTCTGGAAAGATGCATCATATTGCTAAAAATAGCGGGTCATGCGAAGAGCTCCGGTATGAGCCGGGGAAATGATTTTCTTTCCCGCCTTGTCGACCCTGACTCTATTTTTCAGCAGGGAAAGGAGATAACCCGCGTTGGATATGTCTCCCAAAAGGACGAACCCGTTGATGCGTTGATCCCCGCTGATAAAAACCTTCCGCAATACTCCGTTTCTCCTGAATTTCACTTCCTCTCCTTCAAAACTGCCGACGACGATGAGCTTGAAACTCAATTTTTTCAACGAGTTCATGCTGATCTGCTGCTCATAATCCTGATGGTATCCCAGAATATTCAGCGCAACGGTCCTGCCGTGACTGACGGCGGTTGTGTGAAGGGCGTGGATAACCCGCTTATTAGAAACAAAGTCTAACGTCGCGGCGACGTCGCCGCAGGCATAGATCCATGGATAGTTGGTTTGCAAGTAATTGTTGACGGGAATGCTAGAGCCGTCATTTTCAATGCCGCTCCCAACAAGGAAATCGATGTTCGGTTTCACGCCTGTTGCCGCGATAAACATATTGGACTTAAGTTTCCTTCCGTCCGTCGTGAGGAGCCCTTCGATCTTTTCCTCGCCGTAAAACTTCTTCCCCTCCGTATTCAGAGCGACCTCAATCCCCTTTTCTTGCAGGTCATTGAGGACATATTCCGACGTTTCCGGATCGAGAAGACGGGGCATAATCCATCCGCGCCGGTTCAAGACGGTCGGCTTGATCCCGATTTTTGCGAGACAAAGGGCTATCTCCACGCCGATAAAACCGCCCCCCAGAATCGTCGCCGTTTTTAAGCCTTCCCGCGCGGAGGCCTTTAGCGTTCTCGCGGCGTCCAAACTTTTAAAATTCAAGATGCCCTTCCTGTCGCTTCCCTCGACCGAAGGCGGAATAAAAAGAGAACTGCCGGAAGCGATCACGAGATCGTCGAAGATAACCGTCCTGTCCTTTTCGGAGCGGACCTTTTTGTTTTCCGGATCAACTTCGATGATTCTTTCCGCCGGGAAGGCCTCAATCCCGTATCGCGAAAAGAAATCACGCCCCTGCCAGTAGAGGATATTTTCATCGTCGTTTACGAGATATTCGCCGAGCGCCGCCGGGCTGTACGGCGGCGCGTCCTCGGCGGAAAACATCCTGATCGTCCCGTCGAACCCATTTTCCCTCAGGGTCCGGGCAACCCTGACCCCCGCGGGACCTATGCCGATGATTACGATCGTTTTGTTCATTTCATCCACTCTCATGGTTTTGGAGTTCGCGATATAGTTTCCTCGCCTCGTTCATATACGGGGATTCCAGAGACATAAACAGAAAAACATCAGGTTCATTCTTGTAGACATTCTCGTCAAAGGGGAAATAGTGAATTCTCGGGGCAGAGGCAGCCGGTAGCCGCCTGGAGCACCCTTCCCATGACCAGGATGTTGATGTTCTTTCCGATCCTCATCCCGAAACGTTCCACAACGTCGGAAACATCCGGATTGAGATTCAGCATTACCCCCCAGCTCTGGCCGGGCATCGCGCCGGTCTTTTCTTCAATATAGTACAGATTCCGGGAAATCGGGACGATTTCCTCCGCCCGCTCCGTCGGAAATCCGAGCGAAAAAATCAAGTCCTGCTGCGGGTCTTCATCCGCGGCAAGGGTGGTCTTGCCCACGCCACCCTTGCCGGCAATGACGATTCTGGAGTTATTGCCGTCCTTATTTTCCTCCCGGGCTGCTTTCACAACATCACCGGTCTTGACGGCGTTTTTTTGTTCCATCATATTCCGAGGTTCTTTCGTTTCATGTCGATATGTTTTGCGATCAGCTCGGCCGCCGCCACGGGATCGGGTTCCACCGCAAAGGCGGCCCCGACGACGTCATTCACACCAGTGGTCAACAGATCGACAACGTTTTTGCTGCCGAAGATCTTGGGAGGAATCCCGAGAACAGTATAAACCCCCGAAGAAACAAAATAAGAGGCGATCGAAACGGCCTTCTGCGAATACCACTCGGGTGCGGCCCCAGCAAGCGGCAACTGGTCGATGGCGACATTCAGCGCCTTTCCAAGCTCCGCGGCCAGCACCAGAATGCGCGAGCAGTCCACACAGGAGCCCATATGCAGTACAGGGGGAATGCCCAAAGCCTTGGCCACGGACTTGAGACCATCGCCGGCCAGATCCGCCGCCTCGGGAAGCAGAAGCCCGGCCTTGCCGGAAGCTATCGCGGCGCAACCGGTCTCGACGACGAGGATGTCTCTTTTGATCAGTTCTTTTGCCAGCATGACATGGCCGTAGTCGTGCTTGATCTTCGGGTTGTTGCAACCGACGATTCCGACCGCCCCCTTGATTTTCCCGGCCTTGACCGCGTCAAGAAGCGGCGTGAAGGTACCGCCCAAGGCCTTTTTGACCGCCTCGACGGAAAAACCGGCCATCATCTTCATGGGTTTCCCCGGAATCTTTACACGTTCCGGATTGCGATTGCCGTAGGCTTCTATGGCGATCTTGAATATTTCCCGCGCGGTGTCGTAGGCCGTCTGGGGATGGAATTCCAGATGAACGGCCCCGGGGACTTTCGATTTTTCGCTTGTGGATATGACCTTGCTGTGAAAGCAGTTCGCCACCTGGACAATGGACGGAAAAATGCACTGATAATCAATGACCATCGCATCTACGGCGCCTGTTGCCAATGCCAGTTCCTGGTTGAGCATGTTGCCGGCGATCGGTATGCCCTTGCGCATCAGCAGTTCATTTCCCGTGCAGCACATGCCGACGAGATTGAACCCCTTGGCGCCTTTGGCCTTTGCCGCCTTGACCAGATCCTCATCCCCCGAGGCCTTGACGACCATTTCCGAAAGGACGGGGTTGTGGCCGTGCAAAACGACGTTCACCATGTCTTCCTTGAGAGTTCCCAGATTCACCCAAGATTCCTTGATTTCAGGGGTGCCGAAGAGGATGTCGGAGGCCTCCGTCGCCATCATCGAACCGCCCCAGCCATCCGAAAGAGAGGTCCTGAGTCCGTGAAGCAAGACGTTCGCGTAATTCGCGCCGACGCCCATATGGATGCGGTGCATGGCCTCCACGATCTCGCGATCGACGCTGCGGGGAACGATACCCGCCTTTTCCCATTTGTCCATCGTTTGAGAAGGAGCGCGTTTCGAAAAGTCTATACTGCCCTTTATCGTGCCGAATTCTTCCAAGAGTTTGTAGGCGACATCCTTCGCCATATCGTTTACCTTGCGCCCCTCGGTTTCGACGCCGAGCTCTTCGGCAATCGCCAACAATTTATCTTTACCGGTGATTTCATAGCCCTGCGACTGGCCTGTTGCGGTCAAATAAAGGGTTTCGAGAACCTCACGGCCATGATCCGAATGCGCCGCCGCCCCGGTGACCAGATCGTCGAGGAGATTTCTGGCGACGATCAGATCCGCATCGGCGCCACAGACGCCCCTTGTCGGGTCTTCGCCGAACGGATCGATCCGGCACGGGCCCATCGTACAGCGGTTACAGCAAACACCCAACTGGCCGAAACCGCACTGGGGCTGTTGCTTCTCCAGCCTGTCCCATGCCGTTTCGATTCCCTCTTCGATCGTTCTTTCCAGTATCGGCTTTGCGCTCTCGTCAATCGTTCTTTCATCTACCAGTTTCTTAAT
This sequence comes from Desulfatiglandaceae bacterium, assembly GCA_046498185.1. Lineage (GTDB taxonomy): Bacteria > Desulfobacterota > DSM-4660 > Desulfatiglandales > Desulfatiglandaceae > CAYXDR01. The sequence continues at coordinate 7,450 of JAWOBE010000040.1, forward strand.
GGCGTTTTTGTCCATCCCGCTATTCCTCCTTTCCTGACGGTAAAACACCGAATTGGGCGACTTTCTGCTGTACCTTTCTGAAGGCAATGATGTTCGCCGGCAACTCTTTCGGGGTATACCCGCTCAACTCCCGGGTAAGGTTCAACGAACGCTTCTTTCTCCTCTCGGCGACAACCTGATTGATATGACCGAAAAGCAGAGCACCGGTTACGCAAGCCTCGACACAGGCGGGTTCTTTACCTTCTGCCCGTCTTTCCACGCAACCGTCGCACTTGAAGGCCACCGTGCTTGTTTTTCCCGGCACGATGCGATATTCGATCGCATCATGGGGGCAAACCATCGCGCACATGCCGCACGAAATACACTTGGAGTGATTCAAGAGGACCGATCCGGTTTTTTCGTCCCGATACATGGCTCCGGTGGGACAAACCTCCATGCACGGGGCCGGATCGCAATGTTGACATTTATTGGGAAAAGTCAGTAGATCAATGCCGAGTTTTACCACGACCCTTGGACGCGACCGGGGCTCTTCCTTCAGCATGGAAAACAGATTCTTGCCGGAAGAGTGCTCAATGGCGCATGCCATCTCGCAGTGTCTGCACCCGATACATCGTTCACCATCAATGAAGACGCCTTCCATTTTCATCCTCCTTTCATAAGAGAAATTATCGCAACTTCCAAAGAAGCCCATCTTCCTGTGGGGTAATTTTTAACGGCTTGCAAAAGAGCTTTCAGGAAAACATCACTGATTCCCTGATTTTTGTATTATGTAGACCCTGGCACAGAAAAATTCAAGGACAATTTATCCTGAAGGCCGAATATCTTGCCGATAACAATCTAAACTATTACTTAGTATCATACGGTTTTCTGTGAAAATATATTTTCCTTTGTTGTGCCCATACGGGCAGAGAAATTTTGGTATTTCTTTTCATTAAAAATAAAAATAAATTTAAGCCTAAAATATATCCAAATGTGATTTTGTCTATCATATTTATTATAATATCAAAATTAGCGTCCCTCTTTTATAGCAATAATTATGGATTTTCAAATTTGGTTAATCATATGATTTTATTTTCTAAAAAATTGGTGAAACTAACAAAAATTTAAAAGATGAAATCAACGGCCAAATCAAAGTTGAAAAAGAACCTAAAATCATAATTGTAAAACTTCAAAAGGCTTTGTCAAAAAAAAACATTAATCGGGCTTCTTCCAATTTGCTATCACTGCTAAAACATTATGTATAATAACATATTTTTTACGCAAATTGCAAAATATATTTATTAGCATCTAAATGGAAAATTTGTCATGGTATATGTCATAAATGTGCTAAAAAGCATTATTCGGATATTGTTCTTTATGAT
>JAWOBE010000167.1:0-5547 GCA_046498185.1 Desulfatiglandaceae bacterium
ATTTCGCTCAAGCTATGATGAAATTTATTATACTCCTGCGCCCCCGCTGTGGAGGCATACCGGTATCATCAGGCGGGTGCTGAGGATGATGGGTATGGATATCTGATGCCGGTTTAGTCCTTCAGCATGACCTGCAGCATGACCTTCAACAAACTCTTATCGAGATTTTTAATAAAAGAACTTCCATCACCTTTCGTGGGCAATGCGGACAATTTCGTTGGCGATATCCTGAGGGGAAAGGATAAAATCTATATACCTGCTTGCGATTGCGCTCTCAGGCATATCCGGTTCACTGGCAGTGTCAGGCTTCTGCGCAAAGGTAATGCCACCGACCTCTTTGATGCCGGGCAAGGCTGCGGCACCATCGCCATCAAGGCCGGAGACAATGATGGCAACCAGTTTGCCATCCCAGTTCTGGGTCAGGGAACGCATAAAAACCGTAATAACATCGGGCCATCCCCTGGGCTTTGATATCGGTTTGAGGCGAAATTCGCCATCAAGGACATGCAGATCACGATTTTCGGGGATGACGAACACATGGTTGGGTTCGATGTCCAGTTTTTCCGTAATCAGTTCTACCGGCATCTTGGTATAGCGCGGAAGAATTTCGTGGAGCAGGGTGGCGACGCTTCTTAAGTGATTGACGATGACAATGGCAACGCCCATATCGACCGGCAGATGCTTTAATAATCGAATATAGGCATCGAGGCCACCAGCAGAACCGCCGACACAAACGATAGGGAAATCTTTGGAAACATTCCTGTTTTTCATGTGCATTTACTCCCTCGGGCAAGAATTTTCTGCCAATACATCATTGTTTTCGTCCAGCGGACGTACGCCAGCTAAAACAACAGCAATGAACAGCGGACGGGGTGATAAAGGGCATTGAAGCTGAAGGTCTTGTCGGTACGGGTATGCCAATAAACGACAGAAGGACGATAGATGAAAAGACGAACGTCCCAGCGGCTGCAAAATTCCCACAGCAGAATTTCCGCCCGATGCTTGGATTCTTCATAAGGGTTGAAAAAACCGTGAGGTGGAGAAAAGACCTTCTTGCAGGGGGGCGCGCTATCCCCCCCGACATAGGCCGTACTGGTGGCGTGAATGCGACTACAGAAACCACCCTCCATGAAAGCAAGGAGACGTTGGAGACCGGTGATGTTGGTGCGAAACATGATCAACACGTGAGCTCTTGTCGATGGCCGGGTTCAAGGTCATCGTCACAATGGTTTTCATGAATAGCCCTCCCTCAACCGCTTTGATGCTGCGTTAGCGGTAAACGATCCCACCATCGATCATTGGTGCCTGTCCGGTCATATAGTCTGAATCCGGACCGGCCAGATAAGACACGAAAGCGGCCACATCGTCCGGTGTCTCAGCCCGGCCCAGTGCGATCCCCTCGACAAACTTCTTGTACGTTCCCCCTTTCGGCGCACCGGTCAACGCCGCAAAGCGTTCGTCAATCTCAACCCACATATCCGTTCCGACAATACCCGGACAGTAGGCATTAACCGTGATGCCGTCGCTGGCATATTCGAGCGCTGCCGCCTGAGTTAAACCGCGAATGGCGAACTTAGTAGCGGAATATACTCCGAGCATGGCAAAACCGTTGTGACCGGCAATCGACGATGCATTAATGATTTTCCCCTTCTGTCCGCGAGCCTTGAACTTCTTGGCCGCGGCCTGGATTCCCCAGAGAACGCCCTCAATGTTTACCTTGAAAATAGTTTCCACTTCCTGCGGCGTGACTTCGGCCAACGGCTGGACCTGAGCGATCCCGGCATTGTTTACCATGATGTCGAAGCCACCCAGTTCCTTTTCGGCATGGTCAACTGCGGCATAGACTTGGTCACGACTAGTTACATCTGCAAAGAAAACCGTGGCCCTGCGACCTAAGTCTTGCACCTCTTTAGCGACGGAATCCATTTTGTTTTTCTTGATATCGACAACAGCAATGTCCACACCATCCTTCGCCAACCTTAAGGCAATGGCCCGACCAATTCCCTGACCGGCACCTGTGATCAATGCAACTTTATCTCGATTATTCATTTTTTGTTCTCCTACTATAGGTTTTGGTCAACCAGCCGTCAAATCAGATGTTTGTATTTCCACTCTGCTGACCAGCATGAAATGTAAGTCGCTGACATGTGCTTTTTCCTATCTGCGAAGAGTTTGATCTCCTGTTGATTCAAACCGAGAACCTGGTATCGATCAACTGACTGACTGAATGATGCTGATCAAGGGTTTGATATGAAAGCTGGAAATCCTATTTCAGGCGCATCGAACTTTTTTCCAGTGCCAGCTCCTTGGCAACCCGCTCGGCCAGGCCCTCATCGATACGTCGCAGATGTTCGACCAATGCTTCCCGCACGTGCAGATGTTCGACCTTGTCAAACTCGAACGAGATCACTGACGCAATGCGTGCCTGTTTGATGATCTGTTGGAGTTCACCTCCGGTAGCTAATTGTGAATCCTCATTGGGGGTCGAACTCTTGTCCTGACGGCTTTTTTCAAAATCAGCCGTTGTCTTTTCTTGACTCATGATCCGCTCCTGAAATTAACTCCCAAGAAGGTCTTCACGTCGTTTGTTGATGTTCCCAGAACAGCGAATGCAACAGGTTCCCGCCGATGTGAAAGGACAGTTCCTTGAAGGTCGCCTTGGTGTCAAAGTCGGCCTTGTCTTCCCGGGACTTATTCATCATCTGGAGGATGGTGTTCGCGCCATTGACGTAGGCAGCGTGGTGTTTGTCGTGGTGCAGTCGTACGAGGTCTTCTGATATCACCGGCGCCAGCGCATCGTAGTCATATTCAAGCTTCGGTAGTTCGTACATTGTGGCTGTCTCCATCTGGGTATCTCCTGTGTTGGTTTTTATGTTCCGCGCGGAATTCGCGTATGGCTGTACTTCATCCAAATCGAAATCGCTATCGGGATCGAAATCGTGGCATTTTTCTTCCACCCCGATAGCGACCCCGACCCCGATCCCGATTTCGATTTAGACTGACTCCACTCGCTGTTGGGGAAAAGAGCGGTTTTTCGGATATTAGTCTAATAAGCAAGGGTGCTATCCACCGACTTTACACCTTCGAAGCTGCGCGCTATTGCTATGGCCCGGTCGATACTTTGCTGGGAATCGACAGTTCCGCTCAGCTTCACTATGCCGTTTGTGGTGCTCACTTCGATCTGGGTCACATTAACCAACGGGTCGCTCAAAATTTCGGCCTTAACCCTGGCTGTAATGGCAGCATCGCTCAGGTATTCCCCGGCTTCTTCGGCTTTAGAGGCCAGCGCGTCACCCGTTCTTTCAATTTTTTGGGTGGCGCTTTCAGTCGCCTTATCTATGCTCTGCCCTGCATTTTCAGCAGTCCCATCCGATTGGCAACCGACCAATCCAAAAATTAAAACCAGACAAAAAACGCTAAAAAAAACACTGTATGTCCTTCTCATTTAAAATCTCCTTCCTTGTTTGAGGTTTGTTCAGGGCACGCTGTCAATCGTCGCCAGGAGCTATTGATGCCGTACTTCATCCAAATCGAAATCGCTATCAGGATCGAAATCGTAGCATTTCTCTTCGACTCCGATTTCGATCCCGATTGCGATTTCGACTACTTCAAGACCATTTTAGATTCGTCCGCTAACCACCAGGACAATCACAATTAAAAGCACCAATCCAATGCCGCCACTGGGAAAGGCTCCCCAGCTTCTGCTGTAGCCCCAGGTTGGCAAGGCACCGATCAGCAGTAAAACCAGTATGATCAATAAAATTGTTCCTATTCCCATGATGTCTCTCCCTAGATGTTTGATGTGGATGCAGAGATCTAATGAGCAACAAGCGTGCCCATGCTGAACAACCCCATATGTTTCGCAACAACCTGAAATTGATAGGGAAAAAAGTGATCAGAGGAGAGTTGTTGATGAGGTCGGCGGGCGCCACCGTCATATTTAGTATAGCTGTCAGATATGGCGGAATCTGCAGGCGCTCTATTGATGCTGGTCAAAGATCTCCGCAAACAGGGGAGCAATATTTTTGAAGGCGTCAAGAACAGCTGGATCAAAATGCTTCGGCATGGTTTTGCCATCGCCTTGGGTGATAATCCTGCAGGTCTTCTGGTGGTCATAGGCTGGTTTGTAGGGTCGCGTACCTCTGAGGGCATCATACTGATCAACCAGCATGACGATCCTGCTCTCAATCGGTGTTTCCTCTCCCTTGAGTCCTCTTGGATAACCACTGCCGTCCCAGCGTTCGTGATGATTCAAGGCAATGGAGGTTGCCATCTGGATGGCGGGAAAGGTCGAACCTTTAAGTATTTTTTCGCCGATTTCAGAATGGTTCTTCATTGTCTTGAATTCTTTCAGGGTCAGCGGGCCGGGCTTTAACAGGATGCTGTCCGGTATGCCGATCTTGCCGATATCATGGAGTGCGCCGGCAAAGGCGATGGCCTCGATAAAATTCATGGACATCTGCAGCTCCTCGGCCATCTTTTTCGCGTAAAACCCGATCCTGGCGATATGAGCGCCGGTCTCCGTATCACGGAATTCGGCGACGGTTGTCAGTTTCTGTACCATCTCGAAACTCATGTTGCGCAATTCCTGGGTTCTTGTCTGCACTTCATCTTCCAGGATCTGATTATGCTTCAGCATGAAGTCTTCGAAGACCTTGATCTTCAGCAGGTTCTGAACCCGGATAGTCAGTTCGACCTTATCGATGGGCTTGGAAAGAAATTCATTCGCTAACAGCGAGAGACCCTTTAACTTTGCTTCTCTATCGTACTGCCCCGTGATCATGATGATCGGTATTCCCGCGGTCTTCGGGTTCTTTTTTAACATTTGGCAGGCCGTGTAACCATCCATGACCGGCATCCGGATATCGAGGATAATCAGGTCGTACCGGCTCTGGTTGGCCTTGCACACCGCCTCTTCGCCGTTTAGGGCATAGCCCACTTCATAGCCCAGCGGCACGAGCCACTGAGTGAGCAGTTTGAGGTTGTATTCCTCATCATCGACCAGCAATATTTTCTCAGCAGACACTAGTTTCTCCTCAAAGCCATGATGGCTGAATCTTTCTTTAAATCTGAAAAATCAGTTGTCCACGGAAAGCACGGACAAAATCAGAGGGCCAGACAGCTTATTGCGTAACCGGTCCGGTGTATGTCTGATGTCCTGTAATGGTTCATTCTTCCGTGCCTTTTCGGGTTTTCCGTGGACCCAAACTGTTTTCAGGTAAATCATCAGGTGAGCCATGTCACCGGTCCAGTATTTCCCGTATCTTGAGCAGAAGGGTTTTTGACTGGAAGGGCTTGTGGATGAAGTCAAAACCGGCCGCCGTCAATTCATCCGTTTTGAAGATATTCATGGTGTAACCACTGGCAAACAGGACCTTCATTCCAGGACGGTCATTGAGGATCGCTTCGGCAACCTCTCTGCCGTTTAGTTTCGGCATGATCACATCAAGCAGAACGAGGTTGATCCGCTCTCTGTTTTCCTGGAATTTTGCGATCGCTTCGTCGCCATCTTGCGCAGCGATTACTCCATAGCCGAAGGATTCCAGC
>JAWOBE010000213.1:0-61842 GCA_046498185.1 Desulfatiglandaceae bacterium
AATCTTGAAGAACTGTTCGCGGATCTCGAAATCAAAGGATATGAAGCAATTTCTCCAACTTCTCATACTGAACGGGTACTGCCGGGTTTCAGAAAATTGATAAAAATGGACAATCTGCCGGAAAAAATTCAACTGGCTTTGGAGAAATGTTCATGATTCAACAAAATCCAACTGAATTTTGTGGCCATAGATATTTTTCTATTAAAGAAAGGCTATTCTGACGGCCAAAAATAAAATTTTGTCTGTATTGTTTATTTTTGCCTTTCCCTTTAAAACCATGTTTTTTAGGGCTCCTAATTCTTTTTTGTACTTGAAAGCTAAAGATGTCTTCTATCTTTTTAATAACTACGTCCGGATAAATATCCTTGATGACATAACCATCCGCTTCGGCGAGGCGGGGATCGCCGACAAAATTGTCATAGGGGGTGACAATGAGGACTGGAAGGTGGGGGGCTTCCAGCTTGATCCGGTGAAGCAAATCCCATCTTTCAAACCCATTTAAATAAAGCTCGAGCAGAACCATATCGGACCTGCCCGATCGTAGCTCCTCCATGGCATCCTCGGCCTCTTTAAGACATATAACACGATGTCCCTCCATGGACAGGTCTTCTGCAAGCAGTTCCCCTAAATGGGGCTGATCATCTATAATTAGAATGTTAACCATGACTTTTCCCCCAGTTTTGCTTATGGTATCTTTTGGAAGGGACTTTGTCTATCGGGAGTAATCTTGTTTGGAATACTTTATTTCGGATATTTTTCTAAGTGCTTTCGGAAGCAAAAAGAACAATTATGGGGATGAAAAAAAGATCAGCATCCAGATATGGGAATAAAAACATAGCTCATACTATATGCTGTATATTTGCCTGGTGGGAGAGGAAAAGGTCTAGGAAATATCTTAGACCTCAATAAGGCCTTTTTTAATTGCGATCTTGGTAAGCTGGGCTACGGATGAGACTTCCAGTTTTTCCATGATATTGTACTTATGGGTCTCCACGGTCTTGGGGCTGATACAGAGACGTACGGCGATTTCCTTCGGGATTAAGCCGTCGGCCAGAAGAGCGAAAATCTCTTTTTGGCGAACTGTCAGTTGTGCAATCCCGTTTTGCATCCTCCTGACTTCAGCCAGATCTCCCATGGTCAGGGCGTCCAATTGATCCTGGAGTACCTTCCGAACACTACTGCTGAAGTAAGTGCCCCCATCCCTGACCACTTTTACAGCCTGAATTAGTTCTTTTATGGGTTCGCGCTTGAGAATATAAGCGCTTACGCCAATCCTGAAAAGCGATGTGATATATTCCCTGTCCGAATACATCGTGTAGATGAGCACATGGATCCGCTCCTTCCATGCCTTGATTTCATGCGCGGCGTCCATCCCTTTCATGTTGGGCATGGAGATATCCATAATCGCCATGTCGGGATTAAGGGTTTTCACCTGTTTAACGGCTTGAAGTCCGTCCAGGGCCGTTCCCACAACCTCAAAACCGGGCTCTTTTTCAAGCGCCCTGATAATCCCCTCTATGACTGCGGGGTGGTCATCCACGATAAGGATTTTTGTTTTGTCGCTACCCGAACTCATTGTAATTTTCTGCGCCATGATGCAGGCCTCTTATTTAATCGGTATCTACGCCGTTACTGCCGTTCCCTTGCCAACCCGCGATTCGACACGAAATGTGCCGCCAACCTGAACTACCCTCTCATTCATAATCATAATGCCAAGCCTCTCCCTTCCTTTCTTTTCGATTCTCATGTTTTCATAATCGAACCCCATGCCGTCATCTTCTATGGCTAACAAAATGAAATGTTCATTTCCGTTCAGATGAATATAGATATTATTTGCCTTGGCATATCTGATGCAATTCGTTATCGACTCCTGAACAATTCGATAGGCAGTTAAAGCCTTTTCCTTGGGTATCTGCAAGGGGATCCCCTCTGTGTTAAGATGGATTTTAAAAATGGATTGCTTCCTGATTTTATTCAGCATGTTTCTAATGGCCGGGACAAGACCGAGATTATCCAATATGTGCGATCTCAAGTTGCCGGCCAGGCCACTGACATAATCCATTGTTTCAGTGACAGTGCTTTGGAGTTTTTCTATTTCTTCCACTTTAATGAGCACCTGCCCACTTGAATTTTGTATCAGGAAACCAAGTTCCATATTGAGCTTTGTCAGTTTCTGCCCGAGATCGTCATTAAGGCTCATGGCTATATCCTGTCGCTCACTTTCCAATATTTCCACCAGCTTTTTTGACATATATTTACGACGTTCCTGCTCCTTCAGGATTTTCTTGCTCTGTAATTTCAGATCAGCTTCGAATTTCTTGTCTCTGTCAATTTCCTTGCGCAATTTTTCATTCAACTCTTCCAGTTCAGCCGTTCGCTCCTGCACACGCGCTTCTAGTAAATCATGGGCCTTATGAAGGGCTTCCTGGTCCTGTTTTTGTCGGGTGATGTCGGCAATGGCAAATTGCCACCGGCTGAAACGGCCCTGTTCATCAAACCCGGCTCCGAGTTCGAGCCGGGCATCGATTATGCGGTCATCTTTTCCGGTAAGCCGCAGCTCAAGACTGTCTTTGGCGTCTTTGACGCTGGATTCGCTGACCTTTTTAATCCCCGCAAAATAGGTGGGCAGGTCCTCCGGATAAACCCGATTTGAAAATTTTTGACCTGCCAGGTAGCGCCGCGGACCTTGGAGCAGGTCGGCAGCGGCTGAATTGGCACGTTCGATCGTCCCGTTTCTATCTAAGGTCACAAATCCCACCGGGGCGAATTCATAAAATTTGAAGTATTCGTCATGGGCGGCTTCAAGCTCCTTGGCGGCTCGCTGCAGTTCTTGGTTCTGCAAATCAAGCTCGACTTGATGAACCTCAAGCTCATGGAAAAGTTCCAGAAGTCCGTGTTCCGTTAATTCGGCTTTTTTCCCATTTACCTCCTTCAGGATGGTTTCGGCGCGCTTACGCAGGCCGGCAAAATCTTCTGTGGCGGATCTGCTTTCGCTCATTTGTCTTCCTTTTGCAAATTTTTTTCCCTTAACCGCTCGCTTTCCGCCTGAACCTCCTTCTGGGCGTCGATATTGATAAAGGTGAGCACCGTGCCCTCGATCCGGTTGTGGATGTTGCGGTGAATCATGATGCACATTCGATACCAGCGCCCGTCCCGGGTTTGGACCTCGTCCTCGACGGCGGAAAGCGTGTCGGCCACCGATTTGATTTTTTGCGGTAGATTGTCGATTTCCAGGTTGTGAGAGATATGCGAAATGGGTCGGCCGGTGTCGGTATCAACCAGGTTGATCAGCCTTGCGGCCTCCGGCGTGAACCGCTCGATAGTAAGATCGCTGTTTAAAAACAGGATGGCGATTTTCGTGTTGTTCAACACGTCGGTAATGGCGGCATACGCCTCGGAAAGCATTTCATTTTTGTTTTGCAACTGGGCGTTTACCGTATTGAGCTCCTCGTTGAGAGACTGAAGTTCTTCCCCTGAAGACTCGAGTTCTTCGTTGGTGCTCTGAAGCTCCTCGTTTGCCGAGTACATCTCTTCATTCGACGTTCTAAGCTCTTCCATGACGCTTTTGTAATCTTCCTGGATCTTCATCAACTCTTGTTCAAGCTCCATGTTCCGCCGGAGGAGATCCTCGGGTTCATCCTCTGCCGGCGGCCTTGCCGATGTTTCTTCAGCTGGGTTGCGGACAGGTTCAAAAAGAACCATGAAGGTGTTTTCCAGCGCCGACGGTGCGTTCAAGGGGGTTACCGTCAGATCGATCTCCTTGAATTCGCTGTTGGTCTTGACCCGTACCCGTTGCCGGCGAGTTTCCTTTTTCGAAGCACGCGCCAGTCGCATAGCGAAAAAGAGTGCTGAACGAAGGCCTTCCCGGGCCATGCTTGAAACATCCAGGTCCTGCTTTCCCTCGGGAAGCTCCAGGTAATTTCCGGTCCGGCCGTGCACATGGAGAATCCTGCCGGCCTGGTCGACAATTACGCAGCTTGGGGTGTGGTTTTTCAGCAGCAGCCTTTCGGTGGCCTGTGCGATGTCTGAAGATTCCCGGGGTTTGCCATGACGGACGGGGTGAATGTATTGCGCCTTTGCATCCGGCCTTTTTCCTCGGAAGGGAAATTCAATCGTGGGCCGCACGGTGATAGGGCCCTCTTTTTTTCGGTATATGCCGTGTTTCTTATCCAGTGCGTTGAAAAACCCGGCGAAGCGGCCGGGGGTTTCCGAAGACCCCAAAACCAGCACCTCTGCTGGCTTCAGGCTGTAGTGCAGAAGGGGAATCAGCCTGTTTTGTGCCTCGGTTCCGAGATAGATCAACAGATTGCGGCAAAATAAAAGGTCGAGTTGTGTAAACGGGGGGTCCCGCAGGATGTCTTGAACCGCAAACACCACCGGTTCTCTGATCTCTTTTTTAACCCGGTACCGATTCCCGTCTTTTATGAAAAACCGATCGAGCCGTTCCGCGCTGACTCTCGCGGCGATGTTCTGAAGATAGACGCCTCGCCGGGCATTGTCTATGGCCTTCGGGTCGATATCAGTGCCGAAGAGCTGCATGCCGCATCGCATTTTGTGCGCTTCCAGGTATTCGCTGATGACCATGGCTCCCGAGTAGACTTCTTCTCCGGCGGCACAGCCCGCAAACCAAACGCGCAAACGCTCATTCTCGTTCCGGCGGACAAAAAGCTCCGGCAGCACTTTTTTCCGGAGAAGGCTAAATGTTTCCGGGTCCCGGAAAAACTCCGTCACCCCGATCAGAAAATCCTGAAAAAGGGCCTTGATCTCATGGTCGTTGCGGTGGAGATAATCGAGGTATTCAGCGGCGGTTTTACTGCGGGTAACGCTCATTCGCCGCTCGATGCGCCGGATCAGGGTGCTTTTTTTGTAATGGGAAAAATCGTGCCCGGTGTTTTGGGCAAGGAGCTTGAGGATGGGGTCTAACGATTTCGGGATCTCTTTACCCCCCCCCCACGCATTTCCAAGGTGTCTTCGAGGTTGGCGGGGCGCTCGAAATAGCTGATCAACTGTGCGGGCATCCGGGCAGGTTCCAGGATAAAATCGACCATACCGGTTTCAATGGCGCTTTGGGGCATCCCGTAATGTCCCGCCGAGGTCTCGGCCTCGGCCAGGATCACCCCTCCGGCCTCCTTGATCAGCCGCAGGCCTTGGGTGCCGTCCGTGCCCGTTCCGGACAAAATAACACAACCGGCAAGCTCGCCGCAGGCTTTGGAAAGGGATTCCAAAAAGCGATCGATAGGCAGGTGCAGCCTGTTTTTTCGCTCTATGGTTTTTAAGTGAAACTTGCCCTGATCCATGACAAGATCCCTGTTCGACGGGGGTAAACAGACCGTGTTCTGCTCTGGGGGCTGGCCATCCTCGACGGTTTTTACCGTTATGCCGGACTTTCTGTTTAGAATATCCGGCAGGAGGCTGGTCCGTCCGTTCCGGATCCGTGTGGGAGATGACCACAAATGCCATGCCGCAGTCTTGCGGCACATTGGATAGAAAGGCCTCCAGAGACTTTAACCCACCCGCCGATGCCCCCAGGCACACGATGGGAAAGGAATCAGTAGCCCTCTTTTTCCGGGAGCCGGAGGTCTTTTTCTTTGCGCCGGGTGTTGCCTTTTTCTTCTCGTCGGACATCAAAAAACCTTTGACATCATGTTTTTTTACAATTTGAGACGCGTCTTTGGAATACTGCCGATTTTTAAAACAATTATAACAAGATTGGGCTAAATACAATATATTTTTCAAAGGCATTAGAAAAGGGGGACAGGAGATTAAAAATTAATCCCTAATCTGAGCGATTCTGTTTGTAAATATCCGTCATTCCGGCGGAGGCCGGAATCCAGGAGGTAGAAGCATCGACATGGATTCCGGCCTCCGCCGGAATGACGTTGAGGGACTTTCCCGATAACAAATCGCTCAATTTAGGTAAAATTGTTATAAACCTGGTTGCAATCTTAAAAACCTGGCTTATTATAATGAGTTACCCCGTTGTCAGTGTGGCAACGGGCATTTTTTTTCAAGGCAATCAAATATTATATAGCCAATTAAGGCAGAGAAAATTCAAGGAGATTAAAAAGATGAACGATCGTGCTCAGATTACTTTATACAGTGGAGGACACAGGGGGGCCGAGGCGGAATTCGGACGGCTGGCCGAAAAATGGGGAATTTCTGAAGTCAATTTTACTTTCGAAGGCCACAGTATAGAGCGGAGCAGAGGAGTCAGGGTCCTGAGCCCTGTAGAACTCGACAAGGGAAATGTCAGTATGGAAATTGTCTCCACACGCATGGGACGAAACTTCTCAAAGGTCGATAAAATCAGAAAAGTGATCCAGTCAATTTTTCATATGGTCAATCATGGATATTATGTAATTGCCATCGGATGGATTCAGCCTGATGGTACGGTCAAAGGGGGAACCGGCTGGGCAGTTGAACTGGCGAAAATCTTTAATCGTCCGATCAGTGTGTATGACCAGGATCAAAAACAGTGGTTCGCATGGAAAGACAATAAATGGACCCCCGAACTTCCTGAAATCAAAGGCAGCACATTTGTGGGAACCGGAACACGAAACCTTACTGAGGATGGCCGCCAAGCGATTGTCGATCTTTATGAAAGGTCTTTCGGACCCGCCTGATGACCAACATTTTACAGCAGGTAACCCAGGATCATAGTCCGGACCAGGACGGCAAAAAACACGTCCATCCCTGAGTTTGGAACATGAGGGCAGGTTCGGTACCTGCCCCCCCGGCAATGAGTCATGAAGCCATTAATGTAAGGATAAATTAAGCACGAATCTTAACCGCAAGGTCTGCAACTCGCCGGCCGAGGGCACTGGCGATTTCGAGATCCTCTCTGGCGGGATTCAATTCATTTTGCTGGCCTGCCAACGTGGTCGCACCGTATGGAGTTCCACCCCGCCCTTCAGTGTGAAGCATACCCGGAGTCGAATAGGGTACTCCGGCAATGATCATCCCCAGATGAAACAGGGGAATCATTGATGCCAGCAGTGTTGTTTCCTGACCGCCATGGGTTGTGGCCGTAGAAGTAAAAAGACCGGCCGGTTTTCCTTCCAGAGCACCTTCCATCCAAAGTTCAGCAGTGGAATCGAGCAACCTTTTCATCTGGGCGATCATATTTCCATAGCGGGTTGGCGTACCCAACAGAATGCCGTCTGCATTCCGGAGATCGTCCAGTGTACATACCTGGATTTCCTTCTGTTGCTCCCACACAGGTCGGGCAAATTCATCGGACTCGATTCGCTTGACTTCGTCCTCGAACTCTTCGGCACGACGAAGCACCGCTTCACATTCTTTCACTGAATTAATTCCTTCGGCCGCTGCCTGGGCCATCTTCATAACATGGCCGTACTTGGAATAGTAAACGACTAAAATTTTCATGGAACCTCCTTTTCATTTACTGGTTTTTTTTCTGAAAATCGCAAACAACATAGCGATGAAAAGTACAAAAAGCAAAGCGGTGATAAAGGAAACCGCCGGCTGAGGGTTCAGGGGAAGGGTTTCCTGGTGTCTGCTTAACAAAAATACGTTTTCCCCTGGAAGTGCCGGATCAATGGCTTCGGTTCTGCCTGTGGCGACAGCGATCTTTTCTTTTAGAGCCTTTGGGATAGACTGTTTTCGAGTGCTTATGCCGCTTACCGGATCGCCTTCCCCTATGGATGGTTCCGGTCCCCGGGGTCCGGCAATGACCACCTGAGTGTAAACGGTGTCAACCGGTTCTTCAAGCCCCGGATAAATAGGGGGGGTTATTCTGCCCTCCCGGATAAAGGGATAACGAAAGTGACGGCCCTGATGCCGCCAGAAAGTCATGGGCTGCATCTCCAGGTCAGGATCTTCCATGATTTGCGCCACATGAAAATCGCCGGGCATCGTCATAATCAAAACAGCATCTAAGTGTCCGTTTTTGAGCTCCTCGATCTGCTTTTCAAGAGGTCCATACACCTGTGACACCCTATCCGAGCGCCCATATGCATCAAGAAGTATGCTTGATATGGTCGCAGAGCTGCTTTTTTCCCACCCGGCCCCCAACCGGTCGACCCCGGCAAAAGGTCCCTTTGCCAAACCATTATTGTCACCACTCTGGTTTTTTTTCCGAATCAGATGCACAAAACGGTTGCCCACCGGAGCGATCGCTTCGACCTGTTCCAACCTTTCAGGAAACTGTTCCGGACGAATTTTAAAAAAATGTTCGGCGCCCAGCACTGCAGCAAAAGTGTCACCATCTATAAGTTCTTGTACAGGATCTTCGAAGGTTTCGATCTTTAGCTCCCGCTTGGGAAACGCGGCACGGAGTGCTCCTGCAGCCACAGCCATAAGCTCTGTCTGGTGGTCGGCAGACGATGTAGCAACCATCAATTCCCGCTGCCGGGGAAGGGGGTCTGGCAAAGTAATCAGTCCTTCTTTTTTCAAATACCACTCCGCCACTACACGCTCATCTGCACCCGTTATAATTGCCGAGTGATTCAGCAATCTCATGGTCTCCAAATCCAAAATGCCTGCAAGCTTCTGCAGGGCATCACCAAGCTCCGGATACCGCTGCAGAATATCTTCGCGCACCACTGGCGCCGGTTCATATACCGAAAAAAAACGAAGATCATCCTCAAGCACCACCAGCCCATACTCAAGTATCTGGGGATCGGTTTTTTGTCCCACTGCCACATGAATTTTTTCCCTGATCAGATCCTGATACAATTTCTGTTTCGTATTTTTTCTAACCACTTCCGGTTCGGGGCTGATCCCGTAACGGCGAAGAAGAGAATTGAATCCATCCACAGGTCTGATGAAAAATTCCGGATCGGCTCCCAACGCAAAGTCTCCCTGTAATCTTACAAGATCACTGATGCTCTCGATTCCAAGAAAAACCGCCTGTTTATTGGTCATCACCAATGAGTAGGCATTGTCAAATCCAAAGCGTTCCTGCCAGTCCAAGCCGAAGGACTTGTAAAGCTCCTGAACCCGTTCATATAATTCATCGCTTTCATCGGATGGAACGATTCCCATTATGAGCGCGGCTGTGCCGGTATACTCCGGATATACATGAATCTCTCCACGATTGAGAGCTTCCTGAAGATCAAAGGTATTTCCATAAACAATGGAAGGATCCACCGGCACAGCCGCTTCCATAGCCATCAATTGTATCATGTGGGCCAGAATTTGGTTTTCGGAGAAGTTTTTCGACCCTACCCGGATTGGTTCGCTTTTTTGGCAGGAAAACAAAAACAGACTCATTATCAGACTCAGAAGCAATATAATCGATAACAAAGGGTTTCGTTTCATGACAACTCCTTTTTTTCACCATCGCCCGATCCGGCATGAAGTGTCTCAGAGACCAAAGCCTCTACTTTGGATTCTTCGGCTTTTTTTTCGGAAAGATGTTCCCGGAAAAGGGCGCGCAGCAGCAGAAAAACATGCGCGATCATAATAAGGGTAAAAGGGATCGCCCCTGATATGGCAATCGCCCGGAAGAGATCAACACCACCGCCTGCAAAAAGGCCGGCGCCAGTAATAAGGGAAACGATTACACCCCAGAACAGCTTTCGGAATACACTGGGGTTTAGATTGCCCTCGCTGGTCATCATCCCCAGCACAAAGGTACCGCTATCAGCACTTGTCACCAGGAATATGAACACCAGGAAAACTACGGTGGAAGACAGAATATCGGAAATCGGAAAATATGCAAAAAGGGCGAACAGCGCCTTGGATGGGTTCTCCACAACAATGGAGCCGAGATTTACCTGCCCGAAAAGTTCCAGATACATGCTGGCTCCGCCAAGCACCGAAAACCATAAAATGGAAAAAAGGGCCGGCATTAACATCACCATCACAACAAACTGCCGAATCGTTCTGCCGCGGCTGATTCGGGCAATAAACACACCCACAAAAGGCGCCCAGGCAATCCACCAGATCATCCAGGTAAGGGTCCAGGACCTGATCCACTCCGACTCGGCGCTGAAAGGATACAGCTTTAGAGATAGTGCAGGAAGATTGCTCAGGTAATCACCGAGGCCGGTGACAAAAGTTGACAGAATGAAGCGGGTGGGCCCGACAAACAGAACAAATAGCATAACAAGCACCACAATAGACATGTTCAGATTCGAAAGAAACCGGATCCCTTTATCGAGTCCTGTAGATGCAGAAACAAGATAGCATATCGTAAGAATGGTCAGGATGTTTATCATGATAAAAGTGGACTGAGGACTCGTTCCGAACACTTCGGCCATTCCGGCATTGATTTGTTTGACACCGAGCCCCAAAGCTCCGGATATCCCGAACACCACGGCAAGCACAGCAATAATGTTGGCAATTCGCGCAACCACGACTCCACCTCTCCCCTTGAATGTTGCCTGAAAGGGGGAGCCTGCCAGCATGGGATAACCGTGCCTGAACCCGAAAAATCCCATTATGAGGGCAAAAAGGCCATAGATGCACCAGACATGCAACCCCCAATGAAAATGGGTCATTACAAAGGCCCATCGCGCGGCCTCAGGTGTCATGGCAGACATTCCAGGAGGTGGAATCATATAATGGCTCAACGGTTCAGCAACACCCCAGAACAGCAATCCAGCTCCCATCCCGGCAGCAAAGAGCATGCTCAGCCATGAAATCAGGCCGAACTCGGGTTCATCCTCCTGTTTTCCCAGCTTCAGGTTTCCATAATCACTCAAAGCAAGCAGCAGACTGAATACAATAAAAAATGTGACCGAAAGCATGAATAACCAGTCAAAGGCGTCAAGGATATAAGTGGTAGCGTTGATAAAGGAGCCGGCCAATCTATCTGGGTTGGTAATCCCGTATGCGACAATCATGACACAAATGACAAGGGAAATGAAAAATACCGAATTTTTGGGGTCCAAAACCGCTTTTTTATTTGAGGATGATTCCGGACTAGAATTTGTCATCTTCAACTCCTTTTGCACTTGATGTTCAGATTTTTTCCGTCATTCCGGCGAAGCCCGGAATGAGGACTTTTACAGGGTATCGTGTCCGAAAAACTTGAAAATCGACTTTTAGATTCATCCGAAAAATTGAATGTCAATGCATTTCTCAGGCTTTTATGGATGTCTTTTTGGAAATTTATACAATCATATCCAATTTTTTCACAAAGTCGCAAGAAAAAAAACCGAACCGGTTTTACTCTTTGCGAAAATTTCAATTGAGCGGAACTTATTTGAGTGTAACCTGTCTGCGTGAAATCCGATTTTTCTGTATGTGCGAATTCATTCCCACTTAAAATCCGGCGCAAAGAGGGGTGCATACTCATTGTCTGTGCCCCTTGATGCAACGCAGAATACGAACCAAAATCCGGCGCAATCTTGGGGGCATTATTTCCTGCCACGTCCCTTAACCCCGATTTCGACCAAATATTCTTGTTTTTGTCGGGAAAATACTTGCTAATCACTAGAGGAAAAATAAACGAAACTGGTGCTTGGGATTCCATTAAACCTGTGGGTGAGCTTGATCTATTATTTTTGCTATTCAAACGAGCCTGTGAAAATCCTCAACTGCTTCAAAATCCAGCACCAAAAAGACCTCAGCAGGGTTATATTTGACCGCCAGGTCAAATATAACCCTTTTTTGGCAATTCATGACCGCTTCAATCAATACTTTTTGAACTGATTATGATTAAAATTCAGGCCGATAAGTGACATATCGCAGAGTGTTGGTGAACTGGCACATAAATTGAATATATAAATTTTAGAATAATCAGCAAACAATCACAAAGGCCGGCATTCTTCTTAGTAACTTGGTTTTAAGTTTTAAATTGAAGGT
The DNA here is from genome assembly GCA_046498185.1 of Desulfatiglandaceae bacterium. Classification (GTDB taxonomy): domain Bacteria; phylum Desulfobacterota; class DSM-4660; order Desulfatiglandales; family Desulfatiglandaceae; genus CAYXDR01. Next base: position 11,776 of record JAWOBE010000213.1, read on the forward strand.
TAACTTTTGCCTTTGGCCAAATAACCTTTTACAGGTTTTATAATTTTAGGGTTTTTGGGTCTATGTTAAACCGAGTGAGGCTGTTACGGTAATTCATATAGCATACCATAATTATAAATTTAAGGAGAAAACAAACAATGTCACTTGGAACTATCTTAATCGTAATTTTGATACTGGCACTCGTGGGAATAATTCCTATCTGGCCGCATAGCCGGGCCTGGGGATATGGACCCAGCGGCGTAGTTGGGGTGTTGGTGATTATCATTTTGATCCTGTTTTTAACCGGAAGATTATAGTCAACTGTTTTAGGGACGTGGCAAGAAATAATGCCCCCATCTTGCTTGTCTTTTGGCCCGTATTCGGCACAATCTTGGGGGCATTATTTCTTGCCACGTCCCTTACTCAACCCAAAATCAACCAGGAGGAACAACATTAAATCAGACAAAAAGACCAAATAAAGAAGAAGATATGAAGAACGTCACAGGAATTGTCTTGATAGTCATATTGGCCATGCTGTTTGTCGGTGTCCTGCCCACATGGTCCCACAGTTCGAGCTGGGGGCCAGTTCCCAGCGGCGGAATCGGCTTGGCCATTCTGATCGTGCTCAAACGGGTGTAAGAAGTTTATCCCTATCCGGAACAAGGACCAGAGAAATGAAGAATGCTGTGGGGAAAAGAGTCCGTCAGCGATAGTAAGGAGTAATATGTTAAAGAAACAAGCGAAAAGTCAGTGGCTATGTTAAGGACAATGACTGATAAAAAGACATCTTCAAACCTGGCGATCAAATTACGTCGACAGGCTGAGGAAAGAGCCGACAAGATAACTGAAAACCTGGAAGTACTGTCGCCTGCAGAAATACGACAGATACTTCACGAACTGCGAGTGCATCAGATTGAACTGGAGATACAGAACGAGGAACTGCGTGCGGCGCAGGCGGAAATGGACGCATTGCGGGCACGGTATTTCGACCTATACAACCTGGCGCCGGTTGGCTATTGCACTCTTAACGAACAAATGCTTATCCTGGAAGGCAACCTCACCTTTGCAACCCTGCTTGGCACGGACAGGGGCACTCTGGTCGGGCAGCCGATCACCCGATTCATCCACAAAGCGGACCAGGATATCTACTACCTGCACAGCAAAGACCTCCTTGAGACCGGTTCGGCAAGCACAGGGAAAGCCGATAAATTGTGGACATGTGAACTGCGTATGGTGAAAATGGACGGAGCACCATTCTGGGTCCGGCTGGAAGCAGTCGCTGCGATAGACGCTGATGGCGCACCTGTGAGCCGTGTTCTGATTAGCGACATTACCGATAAAAAGCGGGTAGAGTCGGAAACGGCCGAACTCGAGGCCCGGAACCGACAGCTCCAGAAGGCGGAAAGCCTTGGCCGCATGGCCGGCGCCATTGCCCACCATTTCAACAATAAGCTCCAGGTTGTGACAGGAAACCTCGAGTTGGCGATCATGAACCTCTCTCCGGGATCAGATGCGGTTCATAACCTCACTGATGCCATTAAGGCTTCCAACAAAGCGACTGAAGTGAGCAGTCTGATGTTGACCTACCTGGGACAAAGTTCCGGAAAGCACAAACCAATAGCTCTTTCCGAAGCCTGCCGGCGAAGCCTGATTCTGCTTCAGGCCGCAGCCCCTAACAAAACTGTGCTTAGAACCGATTTTCCATCTGCAGGTCCTGTCGTTTTTGCGAACGAAGACCAGATCATGCAGGTGCTGACCAACCTGGCCACCAATGCCTGGGAATCCGGGGATAATAACAGAATAGACATCGGCCTGACCATCAAAACAGTTTCTCAGTTGAAAATGCTTGCCCTAAAGCGGTTCCCCATCAACTGGCAGCCTCGCGATCCTGCCTACGCCTGCCTGAAAGTTTCGGATAGGGGCTGCGGAATCCCTGAAAAAGATTTCGAGAAGATCTTTGATCCGTTTTTCTCCACCAAGTTCACCGGTCGTGGTCTGGGCCTGTCCGTGGTTCTTGGGATTGTACGGGCACACCAAGGGGCAGTCACGGTGGAAAGTAAGCTGAATCACGGGAGTATCTTTCGGGTCTTTTTCCCGGTGTCCGCTGAAGAAGTCTCCCGGCAGCCGGACAAATTTTTTGAACAATGACGTTTTTCATGACTACTTTATCTCGTTAATTCGCACCCACGCTGTGCGTGGGAACTATAAAAATGGGCACCCGCCAATCATCCAAAAAAAAAATCAACTTTACAATCCCCATACAAATTTGGTATTTTCTTTTTAAGCATATGAGTAAAAAAATCAGCTCAACCTAATTTCTTTCGGTATGCCGTTACTGACTAAAAATTAGGTTTTTGGCATGAGTTACCTGTCCTCTTGATTTGTCCTTAGAATTTAAATAGTGCTTGAACGAATAGTCCATAATTCCCTCCCCCAGGCCCTCCCACTGTGAGGAAAGTTTTCGTTCAAGCACTGCTAAATAAAAAGGTACAAGAAATGGAAAAAGAATTAATTGATTTAAAGATAGATAAAAGAATGTTTTCGGTTGTCTCATTATCCGATCAGTCTGATGATAAAGATTATTGGCTTGCGAAAACCCCGGTAGATAGACTCAGGCATATAGAAATTCTAAGAAGGATTAATTATGGAATTAGTGCTACCTCAAGACTTCAAAGAATTCTTGAATATGTTGAAAACTAAAAATATCGATTATTTATTGATTGGAGGATATGCTGTTGGTTATCATGGATATCCTCGAGCGACAAACGATATGGATATTTGGATTGCAATCGATCCCAAAACCGCAGAGAAAATGGTCCAGGCTTTGAAGGAATTTGGTTTTGACACGCCCGAGTTGACAACAGAACTTTTCCTAAAAAAGAATAATATTGTGCGAATGGGAATTGCTCCTATGCGCATCGGAATTTTAAATTCTATTTCAGGTGTTGATTTTAATGAGTGCTTCCAACAAAGAGTCATTGATGAAATTGACGGTACTGAAGTAAACATAATAAACTTGAAGCAGTTAAAGATCAATAAACAGTCAAGTGGAAGGCATAAGGATCTTGACGACGTTGAGAATTTGCCCTGAGAACACCTTAATGAAGCCGACTCGGCGTGGCCGTGCCTAAACCGGCAAGTAAATATGGTTTCTGCGTGCATGTGTCAGATTTAGTCCCGGGCAGGTTGAAACGCCTTTAAGAACAATGAACACTGACACCTCACTTGAGAGGATAAGACAGGCACCATGACAGCAAAGAAGAAAGACAAAGCAAAAGCCCCGATCGCTCCGGATGATGCCGGGGCAATCGAGACGTTGCAGCAGGCCGGCAAAGCCGTCGAAGTGCAGGATGTGGCTGTTAATACCGAAGCCGATTTTCCCATTGTCGGCATTGGGGCCTCGGCCGGGGGCCTGGCGGCTTTCGAGGCCTTCTTTTCCGGCATGCCCCCCGACATCGATCCGAACATGGCTTTTGTCCTGGTGCAACACCTGGCCCCGGACCACAAAAGCATCCTTACAGAACTCGTTCAGCGTTATACCCGCATGGAGGTCTTCGAGGTCAAGGACGGGATGGCTGTTCGCCCCAACTGTGCCTATATCATCCCGCCGGGGTGGGACATGGCTTTTCTGGGAGGGAATCTTCAATTGCTGGAGCCTTCTGCTCCCAGGGGCCAGCGGATGCCCATCGACTTTTTTTTCCGGTCCCTGGCCCAGGACCAGCTTGATCGGGCCATCGGCATCGTGCTTTCGGGCACCGGCAGTGACGGCACTCTAGGCGTACGCGCCATCAAGGGTAATGGTGGAATGGTCATGGTCCAGAACCCGGCTTCAACCGAATACGACGGCATGCCGCGCAGTGCTCTTGCTACCGGCCTTGCGGACTATGAGCTTCCACCGGCCGAGATGCCCGCCCAGATAATCGCCTATGTAGCCCATGTTTTCGGCAAACCACGAAGGCCTTTCACCGAACAGCCGTCCAGAGCCGAGAACACTCTAAAGAAAATATTTATCCTTCTACGAGCCCATACAGGCCACGACTTCAGCCAGTACAAGCCGAACACCGTCCACCGCCGCATCGAACGCCGCATGGCCATCCACCAGATCGAAACCATAGACGGATATATCAGGTATTTGCAGCAGACTCCTGCTGAAGTGGAAACCCTCTTTCGCGACATGCTCATCGGGGTCACCAACTTCTTTCGCGATCCCGAGGCTTTTAGGGCCGTCAGGGAGCAGATTATTCCAAAACTCTTTACCGGGAAATCCCCAAACAGCGCGATCCGTGTGTGGTCGGCGGGTTGCTCCACCGGCGAGGAAGCCTATTCCCTTGCCATTCTCCTGGCAGAGCATCAGGAATCGGTGAAACGGAGCTTCAAGGTTCAGATATTTGCATCCGACATTGACAGCCAATCGATTGCCAAGGCCCGCGCCGGCCTCTATCCGGCCAGCATCGCCACGGATATCTCACCTGAACGTCTGAAACGCTACTTTTCTGAGGAACCCGGCGGAGGTTTCTTCCGCATCCATAAAGGTATCCGCGACATGGTGGTCTTTTCGGAGCACAATGTGATCAAGGACCCGCCGTTTTCTAAACTCGATCTGATCAGTTGTCGTAATCTGCTGATCTATGTGGACTCAGAATTGCAGAAAAAGATCATTCCTCTCTTCCATTACGCCCTGAACCCCGGCGGGTTTCTTTTCCTGGGAACCTCCGAGACCGTGGGGGAATTTGGCAGTCTGTTTACCACCCTGGATCGCAAATCGAAGTTGTACCAACGCAGAGAGGATTTTTACCGTTCAGGCCCGTATAGATTTCTGCCGTCCATGAGAACGGTTGACGAACCGCTCCCGCAGGCCTTCCACAAGACGGCAGGTACCGGGAAACCGACGCTGCGTGAGTTGACCGAAAAAACGCTGTTGCAGCTGGTTGCCCCAGTCGCTGCACTTGTCAACGGAAACGGCGACATCCTATATCTCCACGGTCGCACCGGTTTGTATCTGGAACCGGCCCCGGGCGAGGCAGGTGTCAACAATATACTGAAAATGGCCCGGGAAGGATTGCGGCGTGAACTGGTCACAGCCCTGAGGAAAGTTTCGGCAGGCGGGGATATGGTTCGCTGCCCAAACCTGCGCGTTAAAAACAATGGTGACTTCACAACGGTCAATCTGACTGTCTGCACCGTGTCTGCCGAGGAACCGTCAGACCCCGAAGAAAGTTCCGGGGCACCCCTGTTCCTGGTCATTCTGGAGCAGGCGGCTAACCTTCAAACAGGCGAAACCGCTTCGGCCGGGCTTTCCACGGTTGATGCAATCTCTGATACGGATGCAGGTGATGAGGCGCATGCCCTCATTGTCTCACTGCAGCAGGAGTTACGGGCCAAGGAAGAATACCTCCAGTCCACCAATGAGGAGCTGGAGACTGCCAATGAAGAACTCAGGTCCTCCAATGAGGAAATGCAGTCGGTGAACGAAGAATTGCAGTCCACCAACGAAGAGCTGGAAACTTCCAAGGAGGAGCTTCAGTCAGTAAATGAGGAACTGTTTACCGTCAATGCCGAATTGCAGACCAAGGTAGCCGACCTTACGCGCGCCAACAACGACATGAACAATCTGCTGGCCGGCACCGGGATTGCCACTGTCTTTGTGGATCATAGTCTGCGAATCCTGCGCTTTACCCCTTCGGCCACCCGGATCATCAACCTGATCCAGAGCGATATCGGGCGGCCTGTGGGCCATATCGTCTCCAACCTGACGGGTTACGACACGCTGCCGGAGGACACTCAGGAGGTGCTGGACACCCTGACGCCCAAAGAGGTGGAAGTGCAAACCAGTGCAAGGGAGTGGTACACGATGCGAATCCTTCCCTACCGGACGCTCAATAACGCGATCGGGGGGGCAGTGATCACCTTTGTGGATATCAGCGCAGCAAAGCGGGCGCAGGAAGCGCTGCACGAGGCGCATATCCGGGTGACCGAGGCGATTGTCGCCACAGTGCGTGAACCGCTGCTGGTGCTGGACCCCGACTTGCGGATCATCCTGGCCAATCGCCCATTTTGCAGCACTTTCCGGATAGCACCGGACAGCGCTGTTGGTCGATTGCTATACGATCTGGGCAACCGCCGCTGGGACATCCCGGCATTGCGAAAGCTTCTGGAAAAAATTCTTCCCAAAGACACAAGGTTCAACAATTATGAAATATCGCATGAATTTAAAGATATCGGGTTTCGCACTATCAGGATCAACGCCCGCATGGTCAGCGAGGAAGGCCGGCCCAATTTTATTTTGCTGGCGATTGAAGACATTACCGAACAGAAAAATGAAGAGGGTTCGCTATGAGCAGCAAAGGTAAAATACCCGGTCCCACTGCTGACCCTTTAAAAGGCTCAGGGCAGGAACTGCGCAAACGGGCAGAAGAAAAAGCCCGGCAAAATACTGCTCAGGCGCAAAAAGTCCTTATGACCCAGTCGCCTGAAGAAACCCGCCGGATCCTGCACGAACTTCGGGTTCACCAGATCGAGCTGGAGATGCAAAACGAAGAGTTGCGCCGGGCCCAGGTGGAACTGGAAGCTTCCAGGGAACGTTATTTCAACCTCTACGACCTTGCACCGGTGGGCTATTGCACCGTCTCCGAAAAGGGGCTGATACTGGAAGCCAACCTCACCGCCGCCACATTGCTGAATGTGGCCCGAGGTACGCTGGTCAGGCAGCCGATCACCCGATTTATCCTGAAGGAGGACCAGGACATCCATTACCTTCACCGCAAACACCTTTTTGAAACCGCCGAGCCGCAGACATATGAGTTACGGATGGTGAAACAAGGCGGAACGTCATTCTGGGTGCGTCTGGATACCACCGCCGCAAAGGATACTGACGGCACGCCGGTATGCCGTGTCGTGATCATCGACATCACCGAACATAAGCGGGTGGAAGAGGTGGAAAACGCACTTTCCGAAATAAAAAGGAAAAAAGAGCTGCTGGAAATAGAAAGAGGCTATCTGCAAGATGAAATTAAACTGTTATACAACCATGAAAAAATTATCGGTCGAAGCGACGGACTCAAATATGTGCTCTATAAAGTTGAACAAATTGCCGTTACTGATACTAATGTATTGGTTCTCGGCGAAACCGGAACCGGTAAGGAGCTGGTTGTCCGGGCTATTCACAGCAATAGCTTGCGCAAAAATCGAACCCTGGTGAAAGTAAATTGCGCCGCACTTCCACCAAACCTTATTGAAAGCGAATTGTTCGGTCATGAAAAAGGCAGTTTCACAAGTTCTCAAGCCAGATTCCTTGGGCGATTTGAGGTCGCAAACGGCGGCACCCTTTTTCTGGATGAAATCGGAGAATTGCCCCTGGATTTGCAGGCAAAGCTGCTCAGGGTGGTGGAAGATGGAGAATTTGAACGGTTGGGCAGTACCGAGACTATCAAAGTTAATACACGCATTATTGTCGCAACAAATCGTAATCTGGAGAAGGAAGTCCGCAATGGCCGTTTCCGTGAAGATCTCTGGTATCGGATAAATATTTTTCCGATTACCGTGCCGCCGCTTCGGGACCGCATAGATGACATTCCGCTTCTTGTGGATTTTTACGTCAAAAAGATTTCCATACGACTGGGTAAGACCATTGAAATCATTCCGAAAAGCGTAATGAGCACTTTACAGAGTTATCACTGGCCCGGAAATGTGAGGGAGTTGCAAAACGTTCTTGAACGTGCGGTGCTAAACTCTTCAGGTCCCACGTTGCAACTGGTTGATGGACTCAAAAAGCCGTCCAGGGATATAACTGCAAGCAAAAAAACCCTGGAAGAAGTTGAGCGGGACTATATTGTAAAAACACTCGAACAGACCCAATGGAAAGTCGGCGGAAAAAACAGCGCGTCTGAAATCCTCGGGCTCAACCGCAGCACCCTGCGCGCTCGTATGCGCAAACTCGACATCAACAAACCGTAAATTTTCTCAGAATGACAGACCCCTTCTGGAGGTTAAAAACCACCGGCTATAACATGTCACCCTTCCAGGGTTTTTGTTGAATTCTGCCTGTTTTTTTTATTCATCTGCTCCTTTATTTCAAAATCACAATACTTTTAGACTTTTAGACTTATGCGAAAGATTACTTCCGAATTTTGAAATTTGTATCCGAAAGTTATTTCGCTGAAATGACCAAAAGAGATCATATATGATCATGAGGTTAAATCCGACCCTTTTTAAACGGTGAATTATGATAGTTTCATGAGTAATTTTTAAATGAATATCATTAAAAAACAAGATGATAGATGATATAGCGCTGCGTGTTGAAAGCCTGGCACAAAAATTGAACATGTAAAGTTTACAATTACCAACACACGATCTTAGAGTCCAGCGTCCTTACAAGTAACTACTTAGTGCCTGTCCGAAAACTCCTCTCCCTCTGGAAGGGTCGGGGTGGGAGGGAAAGATAACCTCCTGATATCATTCACCCCCACCCCGACCCTCCCAGAGGGAGAAACAAAGTTTTCGGACAGGCACTACTTAAAAGTCCCCCTTTGAAAAAGGGGGATTTTTAAAATGGCATCAGTTTGTCAAATCCCCCCCCGGCCCCCATTTTCATTGGGGGGGAGCAGTTACTTATGAGATGACCGTAGTAACCGTTGCAATGAAGCTGGATGAAAAAACAACAACATGACTGTCGAGTAAACCGATGGCGGGACCATATAAGACCTATGGTTGGTTTTGTTGGCTGTTCCCCGGGGGCGCATACGGCATATAATATTAAAAAATGAAAGGTTTGAGAACCCAATGAGTAACAAATTTAAATATAAAGAAGATCTTCAATTTATGCTCCAAAAGTGGAACGCGGAGTATGACAAATTGGAGGAGATTCAAGTAGCTGGTGAGGGGGGCTTGAAAGAACTCAAACAGAGTCTTGAAAAAAAATGGACTGCCTTTGAGCAAATCTTTGATCAGGCCAGAAATAGATTCAGATAAAATTTTACTCAACTCAAAATAAACAGGAGGAAAACCATGAAATCAAGTACAAAAGACAAAGCAAAAGGCAAAATGCACCAGGTGAAAGGTAAAGTCAAGGAGACCGTCGGGAAGGTAGTCGGTAACGACGACCTGGAAGCCAAGGGCAAAGGCGAAAATTTAGAAGGGAAAGTTAAGGAGAAAGTCGGGGACGCCAAGAAAGTTGTGGGTAGATAGAGAGGTTCTTTTTTTTTCGTTCCCACGCACAGCGTGGGAACGAGGGAAAGAAAGTGTTAGGCAAATAATTCGAACATGCAAATTGAAAGGAAAATGAAATGTTGTGGACAATTGCAATAATACTGGGAATCCTGTGGCTGCTAGGATTTGTAAGCAGTTACACGATGGGAGGCTTTCTCCATATCCTACTGGTGCTTGCCGTTATCGTAGTAGTGGTCAACCTCATTCAGGGACGGAGAGCCACGTAATCAACAATAACCAGAATTGAAATTTTCCCTTCTTGGGGAAACACATCACGGCATACCGGCGAAAGCCGGTAGCCGTCTCAATGGTGCTATCGTTGAAATTCCAGCTTTGCCTGCAATGACAGATCGTTTCCGGAAAAATTGCACAGGTTGGGAATAAAAAAGGTTGGGACAAATGAAAACAAACATACTTCTTGCAGTCATATTAAACAAATAAAAGATTCAGAAATGAAAATGACCATAATCAGAATAACCATGAATGTGTTTCCTGAAAAGCGGAAAGAGGTTTTGCAAACGCTTCTTTCATTTATCGCGCCGCCAGGAAAGGAGAAAGAATGTTTAAGCTATTGTATTTTCAATGAAATTCATGACAAGAATGTTTTTAGCCTGATTTCGGAATGGGAAACCCGCCGGCATGTGGACCTTCATATAAGGTCTGAAAGATTCAGGGTTTTGCTCGGAACAAAAAGCCTTTTGTGCAAACCATTGAAAATTCAAATTCTGAAGGTTTCGGGTTCTGAGGGAGTCGAAGTCGTCAATTCCATAAGGAAAGAAGAAGAATCTGAATTTTCCTGTAATAATGTCGGAAAGGAGCCTGGAAAATGAACATTCTCCTAAAATAGTCGTTGCCGGAGGGCCTCTTTTTACTTCTGAACCCGATGAATTCAAGGGGGTGGATCATCTGGTGCTCGACGAAGCAGAATTGACACTTCCTGCTTTTGTGTCGGATGCAGTTTCATTGTGGGCTTTGACAATGACAGACCCTCTATTTTTCAGAGGCAGATCGATTTAATTCAAAACAGCGGAATCGTCACCGCAATGGTTGGAATGCTCCAAGCCCCTCCGGGAACGCGTCTATATGACCGGCTTCAGCGGGAAAGTCGGGTAATCAATACTTTTTCCGGAGATAATGTTGATGGAACAACCAATATTATTCCCAAAATGGGCATGGACAGCCTACTGGACGGGTATCAATCGGTTATATTCTTTAAATGGTTAATTTGGTCAACAGCCGTTGAATAAAAAAGCCGGCCTCTTAGTTGCTTAAAAGTGCTCCACCCGGTTGCCTTGTGTCCAAACCGGTAAATAAAAGGTTTCAGTGTTCAGGTGTCAGGCCTGGTCTCGGGCATGGCAAATGCCTCTAAGAACGTTGAAGCCTTTTTTTAGAACTAAAATGAGCGATTCCGTTTCGGGGAATATCGCATAAGTTTAAAAGTATTGTGATTTTGGCTTAAAGGAGCAAGATGAATAAAAAAAACAGGCAGGATTCAACAAAAACCCTGGAAGGGTGACATGTTAAAGCCGGGGATTTCAACCCCCGGTAAAGTTCATATCAAAGGAGTCCTGAAGGGACGACACAGACTTCCTTTTAACGTCATTCCGGGCGCAGCGGAGCGGGGACCCGGGCACGAAGTGAAGCTTTTAGCGCTATCCAGTTAGTTGCTGAAACCACATGGATTCTTGCTTTCGCAGGAATGACGGAAAAAAACTTGATCATCGAGTAAAAGTGCTCCACCCGGTTGCCTTGTGTCCAAACCGGTAAATAAAAGGTTTCAGTGTTCAGGTGTCAGGCCTGGTCTCGGGCAGGTCAAATGCCTCTAAGAACGCTGAAACCTTTTTTTAGAACTCGATGATCGCAAACATTCCCCCCCTTTGGAAAAGGGGGGACAGGGGGGGATTTGAGGCTTTTTTAAATCCCCCTAAATCCCCCTTTTCCAAAGGGGGACTTGCTACACGATCCCTTAGATTAACGCCTATGCCCCCAGCCTCTCCCACTGGGATGATCCTTAGACAAGCTTGGCACCGTGGCTATATTCGGGGCAGGAATCGTGAAGTAGTGTTGCGTGCGCGTTGCGGGTTCGTTGTATCCTTGGCTTGAAACATTTCTCGCAACGGACCCAACGTTTACGCAGCGTTCGCAACGTTTACCCGGATGAATTAATTCTTTCGTTCCCATGCTGTGCGAGGGAGTGAGGGATAGTTTGCACAAAATAGAAAAGGAAATTTAAAAAATGACGCACTACATAGTAACCATTCTCGCCAGGATTTTTCGTTTCCCGAAACTTTTTCGCAAGAATGCCCTCGCCCAAAAGAACGTCGGCAACGAAATGCCGCTGCGGTCCGAGTTGTTCAGCTCCTCTCAGATGGAGGAACACGGCAAGACCCTGGCAGGCTTACACACCCTGGGTGAGGATCGTTCTGCAGAGCAGTTGTTGACGAGGCTTGCCAAAAACGAGGATGTCCTTTTTGATGTCCGCGAGCTTTTGACCAAGGCCGTGAAGGCAAACCGCAGGATTATTCCGGCAGGGGAATGGTTACTCGACAATTTCTATCTTATAGAGGAACAGATTCTGGCGGCAAAGAAACTGTTACCGAAAGGCTACGCCAGAAGACTTCCCTGCCTGAAAGATGGCCCATCAAAGGGGCTTCCCCGTGTTTACGACATTGCGCTGGAGATGATATCCCACGGTGATGGCCGGATGGATTCGGAGAGCCTCGGCAGATTTGTTGCTGCCTATCAGACGGTTACGACCCTGCAGATAGGCGAATTATGGGCAATTCCCATTATGCTGCGCCTGGCGCTCATCGAGAATCTAAGGCGGATTGCAGCTCGAATTGCTATTGGCAGGATCGACCGTGACCTGGCCGATTATTGGGCTGACATAATTTCAGAAACGGCGGAAAAGGACCCGAAGAAGTTGATCATCAGGGTTGCCGACATGGCACGATCAAACCCGCCCATGGTCAGTTCCTTTATTGCGGAACTTGCCCGTCGTCTCCAGGGCCAGGGCTCCGCTCTTGCACTACCCCTTGCCTGGATTGAGCAGCAACTCTCAGAATCTTATCTGACCATCGACCAACTGGTTCAATCGGAGAATCAGCAACAAGCGGCTGACCAGCTTTCCATAAGTAACAGCATCGGAAGCCTCCGCTTCCTGAGCGACATGGACTGGCGCCTGTTTGTAGAGACACAGAGCACCGTTGGACAAGTCTTGCGAAAGGACCCTTCGGGAATCTATGACAGGATGGATTTTAACACCCGAGATCAATACCGTCACATCGTGGAGGAACTCGCAAAAAAGTGCAGATTTTCCGAAGAGGAGGTGGCCCGCGAAGCCATCGGGTTGGCCCGACAAAACGCCCCCGGGAAAAATGGCCGCAATCGGGAGGCCCATGTGGGATTCTACCTCATCGATAAAGGGCTTCCCCAACTGGAAGAGCGTGTGAGGTTCAGGCCGACGCTTATTGACATGATTCAACGAACAGGTCGCCGGTTTCCTTTGCTCTTCTACCTTGGCTCTATTCTTTTTTTCACAGTCATTATTTCTGCCGGTCTGCTGGCAGAGGTCCGTCCAGCCGGCATGGATGGCCCGCTGCTCTGGTTCGTCGGTGTTGTTGTTTTTCTGTCGGTAAGCCAGCTTGCTATAGCGTTGGTCAATTTTTTTGCGACACGTCTTGCCAAACCTCACCCGATACCCCGAATGGATTTTTCCGAAGGAATTCCTCCTGAATCATCCACGCTGGTCGTAGTTCCCACCATGCTTACCAGCACAGAAAAAGTTGAAGATCTGATGGATGCTCTGGAAGTCCGGTTTCTGGCAAACCGGGATGAAAACCTTCGATTTGGCCTGCTTACTGACTTCCCGGATGCCCACGAAGAAAAACTTGCCGGGGATGAACCTTTGTTATTGCTTGCCCGGCAAAAAATAGAAGAATTGAACGGAAAATACAGGGGGAACGGTGATACCTTCTTTCTTTTTCATCGCCCCCGTCAATGGAACCATCGGGGACGTACCTGGATGGGTTACGAGAGGAAGCGGGGAAAGCTTGCGGAACTGAATTTGCTTCTTTGTGGCGGTTCGGGTAGTGGTTTCTCGCACATCGAAGGAAATATCGGAGAGTTACGGGAAGTGAAGTATGTCATCACTCTTGACACGGACACAGATCTGCCGCGTGAATCGGCATGGCAACTCGTGGGTGCAATGGCCCACCCTTTGAACCGTCCGCAGTACGACGTGAAAAAGGGGCGCATCGTATCCGGATATGGCATTTTACAGCCACGGGTAGCCGTAAGTCTACCCGGAACGAACAGGTCGCGGTATGCCCGCATGTACGGAAATGATTCCGGTATCGATCCCTACACCCGCGTTGTCTCTGATGTGTATCAGGACATCTTCGGCGAAGGCTCATACATCGGCAAGGGCATTTATGACCTTGAAGCATTCGAGCAGGTGCTCAGGGACCGTTTCCCCGAGAACCGGATCCTCAGTCACGATCTTGTTGAAGGATGTTATGCACGGTCAGGGCTGATAAGTGATGTGCAGTTATATGAAGAGTACCCGTCGCACTACAGCGCAGATGTAAACCGCCGGCGCCGCTGGATTCGCGGGGATTGGCAGATCCTGCGATGGCTTTTTCCAGGTGTGCCCGGTGGCGAAAGGTATTTCACAAAAAATCCGCTCTCGATCTTATCACGCTGGAAAATCTTTGATAACCTCCGGCGCAGCCTTGTACCTGTGGCATTAAGCCTCCTTCTCCTGCTCGGCTGGACCGTACTGTCATCTCCCTGGTTCTGTACTGTGGCGGTCATTGGTGTCGTACTGATTCCTTCTTTGATTAACTGCCTCATGGGCTTCTTCAATAAACCGGGTGAAGCAGTGATGAGCCAACACCTCACCGGCGCATTCCGCGCCACCGGCAGGAGTATTGTCCAATCCGTATTTACGATCCTCTGCCTGCCTTATGAGGCATTTACCAACGGTGCGGCCATTCTGCAAACCTTGTGGCGAATGGTGGTATCACGCAGGGGTCTTCTTGAATGGAATCCGTCGGGTGATGCCGATCCTCCAGCTCGGACACCGCTTGCCGGGTCTTATCGAAGCATGTGGATTGCGCCGGTCTTTGCCATGGTCGTAGCGGGATATCTCGTTTATGCACGGCCTGAAGCCCTGTTTGTAGCCCTGCCGGTCCTGATCCTCTGGTTTGTCTCTCCCCTCATCACCTTGTGGATCAGCACGCCTCTCAGACCCCGGAGACCTCAATTGGCTGAGGGTCAGATCGTTTTTTTGAGAAAGCTTTCCCGAAAAACCTGGGCCTTTTTCGAAAACTTTGTCGGCCCTGACGATCATTGGCTGCCTCCGGACAATTATCAGGAAGAGCCTCGAGCGGTGGTGGCCCATCGTACATCACCTACCAACATTGGGCTTGCACTTCTCTCGAACCTGTCCGCCTGTGACTTCGGCTACATATCCGTTGGGCAGTTCATGGATCGTACGGCGAATGCCCTCCGAACTATGGAAGAGCTGGAGCGTTACCGCGGCCACTTCTACAACTGGTACGACACCCAATCCCTCAAGCCGCTCCTGCCCATGTACGTTTCATCAGTTGACAGCGGAAATCTGGCTGCGAGCCTTATGACTTTACGGGCGGGATTGCTCGCGCTGCCTGACGAAAAGTTGATGGGAAAACGCTTGTTTGACGGTCTTGCCGACACGGCAATGGTTCTCATGGATATTGCGAAAGAGCCAATATCCGCCGAGCTTTTGCAATTCACAAGGCATATGGAATCCATAAAGTCTTCTCCACCGGACGGCACCCTTTGGGCTGTGAAACATTGTCTTGAACGGCTGGTAAAGTCTGCAGAGGAGGTGGTCCGCAGCTTTGAAGCCAACCATGACAGCGACGCTGTGTGGTGGGCACGGTCCCTTGAACAACAGTGCCGGGCTGCACTTGATGAGCTGAGCGTACTTGCGCCATGGGCTCAACCGTCGTTTGCGGAACAGACCATTCTTGAGTTTCCCGGTCTCGGAAATGGCCTTACGTTGCGCCGCATGGCCAGTCTCGATGATGATATGATGCCCCTTATCGGGGATATGCGACGGACCAGTGTCACACCGGAGGAAAAAAGACAGCTTGATAAACTAAAAGGACTCATCATCGAGTCGAGCTTCCGTGCGAGGAAAAGAATTGCCCGTATGGAAGAACTTGCACAGCATTCCGGTGAACTTGCCCATAACATGGAATTTGATTTCCTGTACAACAGGACACGCCATCTCCTGGCCATCGGATACAATGTCAGCGAAGGCCGGAGGGATGGGAGTTACTATGACTTGCTGGCTTCTGAAGCAAGGCTCACCAGTTTCGTTGCCATTGCACAGGGACAACTTCCTCAGGAAAGCTGGTTTGCGCTGGGGCGTCTCCTGACCATTGCAGGGGGAGAACCCATTCTTCTTTCCTGGAGCGGCTCCATGTTTGAATACCTGATGCCGCTTTTGGTGATGCCGACCTACGAACGGACGATTCTTGACCACAGCTGCAAGGCTGTTGTGGCAAGGCAGATTGATTATGGAAAAAAGCGGGGAGTACCGTGGGGGATTTCAGAATCGAGCTACAACATGACCGACAGTCATCTTAACCACCAGTACAAGGCATTTGGGGTGCCGGGTCTTGGTCTGAAACGAGGGCTCGCCGAAGATCTGGTTATTGCACCCTATGCCTCGGTAATGGCGCTTATGGTGTCGCCCGAAGAGGCCTGTCGGAATCTTGAGGATTTGGCATCTCATGGTTTTGAGGGTAAGTATGGTTTTTATGAAGCTATCGACTACACTCCAATTCATTTGCCCCGTGGCCGGTCGAACGCTGTGGTTCGGTCCTTTATGGCCCACCACAAGGGTATGAGCCTTCTCTCTCTCGCATATCTGCTGCTCGACCGACCCATGCAGAAACGATTCGAGTCGGACCCCATGTTTCAGTCAACCGTGCTGCTGCTTCAGGAGCGCTTACCCAAGGCAACAGCCTTTTATTCACAGACTTCAGAACTATCCGAGGTACACAAGACTTCGGAAGCCTTAAAGGAAAAGCCCTTACGTGTCTACACGACCCCTGATACACCCGTACCTGAGGTGCAGCTGCTTTCCAACGGAAGATATCATGTCATGGTCACCAACGCAGGCGGAGGTTACAGTCGCTGGAAAGACCTGGCAGTGACGCGGTGGCGCGAAGACAGCACCTGTGACAATTGGGGCACCTTTTGCTATATCCGTGACATTTCGAGCGGCGTCTTCTGGTCAACCGCGCATCAGCCGTCTCTTAAACCATCGAAACGGTACGAGGCTATATTCTCCGAAGGCCGGGCAGAGTTCCGCCGCAGCGACGAGGATTTCGACACTCACACTGAGATCGCTGTTTCACCCGAGGATGATATTGAGTTGCGCCGGATCACCATCACCAATCGAGCGAAGACTCGCAGAACAATCGATGTTACCAGTTACGCGGAAGTTGTCCTTGCATTGCCGGCCGATGATGCGCAGCATCCGGCTTTCAGTAATCTGTTCGTTCAAACTGAGATCCTCAGGCACCAGGGTGCGATCATGGCAACCCGTCGGCCCCGTTCCGCTGACGATCAGCCGCCATGGATGTTTCACTCAATGGTGGTGCGTGCTGCAGAAATGGGTGAGATGTCCTTTGAGACCGACCGTTTGCAGTTTATCGGCCGGGGTAATACACTTACCGCCCCCGAGGCAATGAGGGGTATCGGTCCCCTGTCCGGCGGTGAAGGACCTGTTCTTGATCCCATCGTGGCCATCCGTTGCCAAATAACCCTCGATCCGGAACAATCAGCAACCGTCAACATCATTACCGGCGCCGGTGAAACCCGCGATGTTTGTGCGGGACTCGTGGGAAAATACCGGGACCGGTATATCGCCGGCCGCGTTTTTGAGCTGGCATGGACCCATAGTCAGGTGCTCCTGCAACAAATCAACGCGACAGAAGCCGACGCGCAACTCTACGGGCGGCTTGCAGCCTCCGTTCTCTACTCCAATTCCGCGCTTCGTGCAGATTCCAGCCTTATCATTAAGAACCTCCGGGGACAATCCAGTCTCTGGGGTTACTCTATCTCCGGCGATCTCCCCATCGTACTTCTTTGGATTGAAGATCGAACGAATATCATGCTGGCACGCCAGCTCATCCAGGCTCATGGATACTGGCGATTAAAGGGGCTGGCCGTTGACCTGGTGATCTTCAACGAAGATCATGCCGGCTACCGGCAGGTTTTGCATGACCAGATTATGGAACTTATTGCCGCCGGCGTTAAGGTCAAACGGATGGATCGATCCGGTGCTATTTTCGTGAGGAACGCCGACCAGATATCGGAAGAAGACCACATCATTTTCCAGGCGGTGGCCCGCGCAATCATCCGCGACAGCCGGGGGACACTTGCGGAACAAATGAATCGCCGGGGCCGCGTTCAGCCAAAAACCCCCTCCCTTGAGCCGACCCGTGTTTTTCGTCCTCTCCCGCCCAAGGTTGCGGCCTTGCCCCGCGAAGACCTGATGTTTTTTAACGGAATTGGGGGTTTTACCCCTGATGGCCGCGAGTACGTCATCTCAACCAGCAGCGAACAGGTAACACCGGCGCCGTGGGTCAACGTGCTGGCCAATCCTCACTTCGGTACCATAGTCTCGGAAAACGGGCCTTCCTATACGTGGAGCGAAAACGCCCACGAATTTCGCCTCACGCCATGGCACAACGATCCGGTTATGGATTCCAGCGGAGAGACCTTTTACCTTCGCGATGAGGATCGCGGCCATTTCTGGTCCCCCATGCCCCATCCTTCCAGGGGCGCAACTCCCTATGTTACCCGTCACGGATTCGGATACACCGTGTTCGAACATACGGAGCGTGGCATCAGCACCGAGGTATGGGTGTACGTGGCCATGGACGCTCCGGTCAAGTTCACGGTGCTCAAGGTAAGAAACCGTTGCGGCCGTCCGCGGCGGTTTTCCGCGAGCGGATACACGGAGTGGGTGCTTGGGGATGTGCGGCCCAAAACGGTAATGCACGTCACCACCGAGATCGACTCTCAAAGCGGCGCGATCCTTGCCAACAACTCTTACAATAGTGAATTCGGCAGGCGGGTTGCCTTCTTTAACGTGGATCATGCCACCAGGACAGTAAGCGCTGACCGGACTGAGTTTATGGGTCGCAATGGGAACCTTGCCAACCCAGCCGCCATGACCCGGTTGCGGCTTTCCGGAAGGGTAGGGGCTGCATTGGATCCCTGTGCAGCCATGCATGTTGCTTTTGAACTCGACGACGGGGAAGATCGGGAGATTGTTTTTACCCTCGGTGCCGGCAAAGATGCTGATGACGCCGCGGGTCTCGCGCTTCGCTTCCGTGACTCCGCGGCAGCACGAAAGGCACTCGAAGCGGTTTGGCTATACTGGAAACACACCCTCGGTGCCATCCAGTTGGAAACACCCGACCCATCCGTCAATCTCCTTGCCAATGGCTGGCTCCTTTATCAGACGCTCGCTTGCCGGCTCTGGGGACGGAGCGGGTATTACCAGTCCGGGGGAGCCTTTGGTTTTCGCGACCAGTTACAGGACACCATGGCCCTCATCCATGCCAAGCCGGGCCTTGTGCGTGAGCACTTGCTCCTCTGTGCCGGGCGCCAGTTTTCAGAAGGAGATGTACAGCATTGGTGGCATCCGCCAACTGGAAGGGGGGTGCGAACCAACTGTTCCGACGATTTCCTCTGGCTACCGCTGGCAACTTGCCGTTACGTCCAGAGTACCGGGGATACAGGAGTTCTGGATGAATCGATTCACTTCATCAATGGCCGACCGGTCAATCCCAGGGAGGAATCCTACTATGATCTTCCCTTGCGAACCGAAGAAACAGCCAGTCTTTATGAACATTGTGTTCGAGCCATCCTGAGAGGTCGCAGGTTCGGCGAACACGGCCTTCCTTTAATCGGCTCCGGGGACTGGAACGACGGCATGAACATGGTGGGGGCAGAAGGTAAAGGTGAGAGTGTGTGGTTGGCGTTTTTTATGTGTGATGTGCTTATCAGGTTCTCTAAAATTGCTCAGCTTCGTGGTGACATGGACTTTAGCAAACAATGCGAGAGCGATGTCGAAAAGTTGCGCCGGAGTATCGAGCAACATGGTTGGGATGGGCAATGGTACCGCCGGGCTTACTTTGATGACGGCACCCCCATCGGCTCGGCTGAAAACCCGGAATGCCGGATTGACTCGATAGCACAAAGCTGGTCGGTTCTTTCGGGCGTGGGTGAAAATAAAAAATCGCGGATGGCAATGGAAGCGGTGGATAAATATCTGGTTCGACGGGACGACATCCTGATCCAGCTTTTGGATCCACCATTTGATAAATCCGGCATGAATCCTGGTTATATTAAGGGCTACGTTCCCGGCGTGAGGGAAAACGGCGGACAGTACACCCACGGTGCAATATGGGCGACCATGGCTTTTGCCGCATCAGGTGACTGCCGCCGCGCATGGGAACTTTTTGCGATGATCAACCCCATTAACCACGGTAATACCGCAGAAGGAATCGAAAAATACAAAGTCGAACCCTACGTCGTCGCGGCGGACGTCTATGCAGTTCCTCCGCACACGGGCCGGGGAGGATGGACATGGTACACAGGATCGGCTGCATGGATGTACCGCCTGATCGTGGAATCACTTCTGGGTCTCAGGCTGGAAGAAAACAGGTTGTTTTTCGAACCCTGCCTTCCTGCCGATTGGGACAGTTTCACAATGCACTACCGCTTTCGTGAAACCATCTATCATATTAAGGTGAAGCAAAAACAGGCAGGTGAAAAAGAAGCAACAACTGTTGTATTGGATGGGGTACTGCAACAGGAAAAGGCAATAGCACTTGTTGATGATGGTCAGGAGCATACGGTGGAAGTGATGTATGTTCTCAAAAAGTTCGGGTATTTGATTTAAATTGGGCTCAACCTGGATTCCGGCCTCCGCCGGAATGACGTTTAAAATCAGACAGTTGTCTGGGCTCGTCATTCCGGCGGAGACCCGGAATGACGGTTATTAAAAAGTATCGTGGCAAAAAATTTGATCATCGAGTTTTAGACTCATCCGAAAAATTGAATGTCAATGCATGTCTCAGGCTTTTATGGATGTCTTTTTTGAAATTTATTCAATCATATCCAATTTTTTCACAAAGTCGCAAGAAAAAACTGAACCGGTTTTACTTTATAATGGATAACGGAATTCACATTGTGCGAATAAATTCGCACCTACAATTGAGCATAATTTTTTTACACAAACAGGTTACACTCAACTTATTTGTGTAAAATGGACTAAAAGCTGCGAGACCGAAGAATGCGAAAGTTGCACTTTCGCCAGACCGGCTGAAAGCCGGTTCATCTAGAAACAGATTTGTCGCCGAAAGCCTGTTGAAACCCGGGAAAATTGCCTGGTTTGTTCAGGGACCAGTCGTAATCAATATAACGAATGCGGGTTGAAGCTTCCACCATTTCTAAAACGTGGTCATCAGCATAGGCCTTGATAAATTCTCTCACCGAACCCTCTTCTTCAACATAATCGTCCTCATACCACTTGAAAAGTTCGGTGATATATAAGGTGTTTCCGTCACGGTGCAGATGACGATGGGTGTTAAAGGCGCGACGGGTGTTTTCGGTCATCAAGGTATCGGTGTTTTCTGCGGTATAAATCTGACGACGCAAAGGCGGGCAGCCAACAGAGGCACAATTGACCGTGAAATGCACCCGCGCCTCCTTCCAGCCTTTTTTTGCAAATTCATCCCCCAGCAAAATACCCTTTTCCATATCATTTAAACTGTACTTCTGGTTTCCAATGGTAAAAAGATCCCGCTCAAAGATATTGGCGCGAAACGGGTTAAAGCGGCCGCCGTAATCCCAGACCGATTCCACCAGCTCGCCATCCGGACGGTCCCTGAGAATGTGGGCAATCATAAAATAATTATAGGCGTTATTCCAGAAAGCCACGGCCTTTTTACGGGAATCCAATTGGATGATATCAAATTCGGCCAGCAGCGCATCCTGTTTTTCCAGCAGCGCCATTGTTTTCTCATGCGCCAGGGCTTTCTCATAGTCAAAAGCCGACTCCAGGCCATCGTTTTCCAAGTCCCGTTCAATGAGGAATTGCTCCAGAAGCTCCGCATACGGCTGAAAAACACTTTCCACCACTGCCTTATTACCTGATGCGGCAGCGGCACTAAACGCGATAAATATAACAGCTATCATTACAGACTTCAAAATACCCAACATGATATTTCCTCCTATAACTCGATGATCAAGTTTTTTCGTCATTCCCGTGAAAACGGGAATCCAGAGGCTGCTTCGATCTTCCTGGATAGCGCTAAAACATTCACTTCTTGCCCGGGTCTCCGCTCCGCTGCGCCCGGAATGACCTGCATATCAAGTTGTTCGGCGAAAAAAACTTGATAATCGAGTATAAGCGTTTCACCTAAAATGATGATGCAGTAAGTCCCCCTTTGGAAAAGGGGGATTTAGGGGGATTTAACAAACCTCTCAAATCCCCCCTGTCCCCCTTTTCCAAAGCGGGTAACGTTTATGATCACTTTACCACTTTACTTTTAACCGATCCAACTTTCCAAACATCCTTAAAAGCAATCCTTTAGGTTAACGCCAAACGGTTTCCGCCGGAATGATGCAAAAACCTGAACATCGAGTCAAACCTTCACCTGCCGGCGAAGGTACCATTTGATCCACCTTAGCAGCCTCTGGGGCGCATGGTCTTTTTTCCATTGACCGGCAACTGATTTGTTGGCTTCTGCCAGAGTCGGATAGACATGAATAGTGCCCAGTATTTTGTTGAGTCCCAGCTTGTGCTTCATTGCCAGGACATACTCGGCGATCAAATCGCCGGCGTGCTCACCTACGATAGTAACACCGAGGATCCGATCTGTTCCCGGTGCAGTAAGTACCTTCACAAAACCCTCATCGACGCCGTCGGCAATAGCCCGGTCGAGTTCCTCCATTCCATAACGGGTAACTTCATAATCGATATCACGGTCCTTTGCTTCCTGTTCATTGATTCCCACCCGGGCCACTTCGGGGGTGGTAAAGGTGCACCAGGGAATTACCCGGTAATCGACTTTGAACCGTTTAAACCGGCCGAACAAAGCGTTCACTGCAGCAAACCAGGCCTGGTGGGCGGCGGTATGGGTAAATTGATAAGGACCGGCCACATCCCCGCATGCAAGGATATTCGGAAACCGGGTTTCCAGATAATCGTTGACCACCACCGTACCGTTTTGTCTCAATTCGATGCCAAGATTTTTAAGTCCCAGGTTCTCGGTGTGCCCTTTCCGCCCCAGTGCCACCAGTACCTTGTCAAAATAAACCCGCACCTCTCCGTCACTGTTTTCAATTATCGCTGCGGTACCATTGGAATCTGTTTCAAAAGCCGCTGCACGGTAGCCCAGCCGTAAGTCCACCCCGTCGAGTTTCATGGACGACACCAGCAGATCCGAGGCTTCCTTGTCTTCACGAGACAGCAATCTCTCCCCCATTTCAACCAGTGTGACTTCGCTGCCGAGCCTCGCAAAGCTTTGCGCCAGCTCACAGCCTATAGGTCCGCCGCCGAGTACCAGCAGCCGCCCAGGCAGATCGGTAATTTCCCAGAGGGTATCGGAAGTCAGGTAGTTCACCTGGTCCAGACCCGGGATTGGTGGCGCCATCGGTTCACCACCAGTGGCGATCACAATGCTGCGGGCGCTCAATTTTTCCGTTGCCTGCTCGCCGGCAATCTCCACTTCCCAGGGAGACACCAACCGTGCATGTCCTTTTTTTACATCCACCCCCAATGCCTCATAGCGCTCCTCCGAATCGTGGGGTTCGATTTTTTTAATCACCCCTTGCACCCGCCCCATTACCTGGGCAAAGTCCGCACCGGCCGGAACTGCTTTCAGACCATAGTCTCCTGCCCGTCGGATATAGCTGTTCACTCTTGCGCTTTTGATTAACGTTTTAGATGGCACACACCCGGTATTGAGACAATCGCCGCCCATGGGGCCTTTTTCCACCAGAGTCACACTTGCGTTCACGGTGGCACCGATATATGCGGTCACAAGTCCGGCAGATCCTGCCCCGATTACGATCAGGTTGCGGTCAAATTTTTCGGGCTTTTTCCAACCGCGATATACCCGAAGCTTGTGGACATAGTTGACAATCGCCCTGGCAATCCATGGAAAGAGCCCTAAAAGAACAAATGCACCGATTAACTGGAAGGAAAGGAGGTCAGCAGTGGATGTCACTTCCGTCAGCTGGGTGCCGGCATTGACGTATACGATTGTTCCGGCCAGCATTCCAACCTGGCTGACCCAATAGAAAGTCCAGGTACGAATCGGCGTCAACGCCATCACCAGGTTGATTAAAAAGAAAGGAAACGCGGGTACTAAACGAAGGGTAAACAGGTAAAAAGCACCGTCTTTTTTTACCCCTTCATTGATTGTCCGAAGACGGTCAGAAAAACGTTTCTGAACCGTATCCCTTAACAAAAAACGCGCCACGAGAAATGCCAGAGTAGCCCCGATACTGGAGGCAAACGACACCAATATCACGCCTATTACAAGACCAAAAAATGCTCCGGCGGCCAATGTCATTACCGCTGCGCCGGGCAGAGACAAAGCGGTTACCAGAACGTATATGGCAAAAAATACCGACAGTGTAAGAAAACGGTTTTGCGCATAGAATTGGTGAAAGCGGTCAAGACTGTTCTGCAGATAAGCAAGGGTGAAAAACCTTCCCAGGTCCAGCAGAAAAAACAGCACAAACAATATAACGATTGCACCGGCAAGTAGAAGTTTCTTTTTGTTCATCACAACATCCTTTCTCCAAAACATTCAAATCTGGTCTGCCGGTGATGTCATATACACCGCATCGCCAATTGCCCACGATGTGCAACTAAAAAAGGTTCATCTTTTCACCGGCGACGGGATCACAGTTACCCTTATCAAAATCCTGTACGGTTAGCTGAGAATTTTTTCTAATATGTAATTTTTGTCGGTGGCTTTCCAAAAACCTTACAAAACTTCCAAAAGAGTAATTACGGCGAAAACCCATAGGCGTCATAACCGAGGCAATATAAATTACCCTATTCCAGAGTATGTTTTATCATTTCAATTTTGTTGTCGATATGTAGAAAATAGCCTTCGAAAGGGCGTATATTCAAACGTTCTTTATTTTCGGACAGCAATAAATAATTTTCAAGTTTAATGTAATTATTTCCCAAAACTCAGTTAAATTATCGATTGACTCAAGATAGGCAGCATATTACATGTTCACAAAATCATTACCATTCTGAAGAATATTATCATTCACACAATCGGCAAGCTTGTAGCGAATCTATTGAATTTCATGGATAAAAGGCCATGCAATTGAATGGGCGGAGCTATTTGGTTGAGTTCCGATAAACCATAAACGGGGAGGATCAACCATGCTGAAAGCTCATTTCAACATCGTTTGATCAAATCCGGTAAACAAATCCAGAATGATAGACCTATAGCTTGATTTAAAATGAAAATTTAAGGCAGAAGGAGTGAAGCATGTCAGGAATGCAAGAAGAATTAAATCCTCTCAAAGGTCATTCTATTCATGTAACCAGGGAAAATTTGTATTACTCGATGTTCAAGTTTTTTGGCACCATACTTTACAATAACCGTCATTCCGGGCGCAGCGAAGCGGAGACCCGGGCACGAAGTGAAGCTTTCCAGCGCTGCCCCGGCACCCTCTGAAACCGCCTGGATTCCTGCTTTCGCAGGAATGATGAAGAAAACTTGATCATCGAGTATTCCCCTCTTTCCAACGCTCTGCGTGGAAATGCATACAAAGTGGCCATACAAACCTGCGGCCATTTTGACTGGTCCCTGTTTCAGCGCAACCTGCTTTCCGGAATTGATCTTATCTACTTTGATCTCAAATGTATAGATTCTTATCTGCATCAACAGTGGACCGGCAGATCCAACCGGCGGATACTTGATAATTTCTCAAGACTGGTCAATGCAGCACGCCATAAAGTGGTCTGCACCATCCCATTGATCCCCGGATACACCGCACAAAAGGACAATGTCCATGATCTGGCCCGTTTTGCTGGTGACATGGATGTTATAAGTTTCTGTCTTCGTCCGTACAATCCCGGCATTTGGTTTAAAGCAAGGGAAGTATTCTTCATTCCAACGAAAGCCTGAGGATAAAACAGCATTTGCGGATAAAATCCTTTTTCGGTGTTTCCGAAAACGCCGTAAATATTGTTGGCCCCGGCGCTCCTAACTAGTGACCATGCGCAGGCCCAGACTATAGGTCCACAGTATGAAACCGCAGAGGGATAAACCGTTGCATTTAAAACAACAACATAAAGGCAAAGATGTACCATGAACCCCTGTTTTGCTCGATGGTGGGGAGGGATGCCCTGTCGCAAGAACATGGTCCCTCTCCAATGAAAAATTATTTTAAGGAGACTCTTCCCATGCCCGCACCTATCATTCAACGTCTCAGCCCTACCTCTGGTTGGCCCGGTGGCACTGCTGCCGATGGCACACCGATTGACGGCACACTGGTGATCATCCACGGCCGCTATTTTCACCCCACGGCGGATATGCATCTTAACCAAGTAACCTTTACCGCCTCGGCGGGTGGCACGGTGCCGGCACCGGTGGTGTGGGCTTCCATCAACGAGGTCGACTATCAGCCCAATGGCATTGTCGCCAGTGATACCTCGGTGCCGGGTGAGCTCAATGGGCCGCGTGGCGTGGCGGTGAATAGCAGCAGTGGTGATCTTTACATTGCCGATACCGCGCAGGACCGTATCGTCCGGAGAACAGCAGCAGGCGTCTTCAGTAGCTGGGGTGGCACAGGCGCAGGCAATGGCCAGTTCAATCGTCCCACCGGCATTGCCGTTGATCACAATGGCAATGTCTATGTCGCCGATACCATGAATCACCGCATCCAAAAATTTAACTCCACGGGTGGTTTCATCACAGCGTGGGGTTCATACGGCGGTGGCATCGGTCAATTCGATATGCCGGTTGATATTGACGTGGCACTGATCGGCGGCCTGACCTTTGTCTACGTGGCCGATAGTAACAACCATCGTGTTGCTCGTAGTGATGCTGTTGGTGGTATGCCAACACAGCTACTGGCCCCGGCTGATTGCGGCCGCATCCTCGGTGTCTGTGCACCGCGCGGTTACGGTTTTGTCTACGCCACCGATCCTTCCAACAGGCGCATCTACCGTTGGGCCTGGCATGGCCCTTTCAACGGTTACTTTGGCGATCCCGGCCCGCACAATCTGGCAGTGGTGGAGGTCGGTTATCCACTGGGTATCGAGCAGGACTACGACGGTTATATCTACATCACCGATAACGCGGGGAGAGTGGTACGCAAGTTTGACCCCTTCGACCCGACGTTTCGCGAAATCGCCAAGTTTGGCCTGACCATTCCCAGCGTGCCGGGACCTACTCCACCGGAGGAGTTTGTTGATCCGGTGGATGTGACAGTGACTGATCTCAAGGCGGTTTACGTGGTAGACCGGCAGCGCAAACAGGTGGTGCGTTACACCCCTACCGATTCGCAGGAACTGTGGGTCTATGTGCCGGCCGGGGCTGCCACCGGCAGCGTGCGGGTAAGCACCGATGAGGGTGAGGACAGTGCCGGGTTTGTCGTGTTGCAACGGGCGCAGGTTGAAGTGGCTGACGCCTATCTCACTCAGGGATTGTCACAGTATCCGCTGGTGGCGGGTAAAAAAACCATGATCCGTTACCAGATGCGTACTGTCGGCGAGACCGTCATGGGTAGCTTCTCCTGGGGTTCACCGGTGCATGACAGCGCCATCTGTCGTGTTTACAAGAATGGTGCCGAAGTTGGGCAGGTGCAGGGCGAAGTGGATTATATCACCATGAGTGGCGGTTTTATGGGCTCATCAATTGCTTTTGAGATTCGCTTTGAAATCCCACACTGGATAATAAACGACGAGGCCAGCTATCGCTTCCGTGTCACACTGCAACGCACCGGCGCGCCTGCCTTCAATGAAAGTCGCGATTTTACCAGTGCTGCCGGTGCCACATTCCATAACCGTCTGAGCTATCGCATCATCGCCTCGCCAGTCACCCACATATGTCATGATGGTGGTCGTGTTGGCAGTGGCTCCATGACGCCGGCACTGTTTTATCTTGGCAGTAATGTTGGCCATATGCTGGACTGGATAGACTGGTCGCAGCTCTACAGCGGTTTTGTGCACTACAACCGCATCTATCCGCTGCGCTACAGCGTAGCCAATATTGTGGAGTGGGGCATCTGGGTCAATAACACCATGCACAATGGCATCAACAGTGATGACGAGGTGCTCGGCATGCTGGCGGTGCTGGAATATACACGCCGTGATATCAATGAAAGCGGTCGTGAAAATTACCACTTTATGCTCGGCATCGTCGATCGCAACGAGGTGACCGGGTCGCAGAGCTGGAGGGGTGTCACCAGCGATGCCTACCGCTCAGCACTCGTCTCTGTCGGTGATAATCTTGCCGGTGACCCGGCCTACGATGTTGGCGCCATCATCGCCCATGAACTGTTGCATCAGCATGGCATTCATCACCAGGGCGTGCGTGAACTGGCGCAGACAGACAAGGAGGCGTGGAACTCTGTCAGTGGCAATTTTATTTATAACCCAGTGACGCTGATGTATGTCTCTCCCACCAACTTTCGTACTTATGACTGGAATGACGAGACCGCCTTTGCCGAAGGACGCCATGATAGTACGGATGGTAGTTATGACCGGCTCTACGACGCACTCGCAAATCCTCATCCAATGAGTGTGCAGGTGCGTGAACGGGCACTTAAGGCGGAGGAGCGGCCTTTGGACACACCGAATAATTTTACCTTAATTGGCCATTACAGTCGTGCCGATGGTTTTGTTCGTATTGCTTCGTGGGTGGGACGTGGTGATACACCGGTGACACCAGAGGTGGGTGATGGTGAAGGTGCGCTGATTTTTATGGATAGCAGCAGCAACGAGCTGTTGAGATGGCGGCTGCGGTTTTCATTTGGGTTACGTACCGTGAGTCGAACCGGTCATGCTATTACTACAGGCGCAGGCAGTGCCACGGTGAGTGTTACCTGTCCTTATCCGGCCGCCACTGCTCGTGTGGTGCTGGAATTGGATAAACATGCGGTGTGGCAAGCCGAGGTGCCGAGCGCCGGACCAACGGTACAACTGATCACGCCGACAGGAGGCGAGCAGATCGAACCGACAGATAAGGTGATTGTCGAGTGGCAGGCAAGCCACCCACAAGGGCTGTCGCTGGAGTATCGAATCTCGTATTCCAGTGACGGTGGCAAAACATTCCGCCCCATTGCCGTTGCCATCCAGGGGACACGTTACGAGTGGCAGCTGGGGCTGGGCGCTAGTGCTGGCCGAATCCGGTTGCGAGTGGTCGCCTCCGATGGTTTCAAACAGGCGGAAGATATCTCTGACGATATTTTGGTGGGCGATGTGGCGCGACGTATTGCCATCCTCCAACCACGTCGTGGTGAGGTGATACCCGAAGGCAAGGCGTTGCGTCTCACGGCACTGGCCAATGACCTGGAACAGGGGGCGTTGTCACTTACACCTGCCAATACCCGTTGGTTACTCGATGGCGAAGTGGTGTTGGGCAGTGGCAATGAGATCGACATAAAAGAGATCGATCTCACCACACCTCGCGGAACCGTTACCACACCACTGCCGGTCGGTGCTCATCTGCTGAGCGTCGAGCTGTCGCATGGTGCAGGCAAGACACTGCGCGATGAGATCCCTATAGAGATCGCGGCCGACAGTGATCGTGACGGTGTACCCGATGATGTCGAGATCGAGCGTGGCACCGATCCCAATGATCCCAATGACAGCTCCACCATCGCCCCCATCTACCCCTTCGGCCAGTGGCGCTTCCGCCGCTGGCGCAACCATACCCTTTTCCAGATCAGCCATCTGCTGACGGGCAGTGTCACGCTGGAACTCGGTTTTATCGACGAACATGGCAACCCGCTCAAGAATCACGCCCTTGCGATCGTGCGCGGCTCTTCAAGCATTACGGTAAAAACCAATGGCGAAGGGTGGGCGCACATCGGGCTGGGATCGTTACAGAGCGTGCTGGTGAAGGTGGCCGGGGGCGAAGGGCGCAAGAATGGTTTCGGCAGCTGCCGCCTGCGCATCGCCAAAGAATCTGCGCTTAACGAAACACTCATCGTCGCGCACGGCTGGGTCTCCCGCCATCGCGGCTACTGGTGGCTTGGGCGCGAGTCGCAGGGGACCATCATCATCAACGGTGGTAATCCGTTGACCATTCGTGGCGCCAAGGGGTGGAAAGGGACGTCACCAAAAATGATGTCGCCGCTGTTGAGCTTCCGCCTGCTGGGGCGGTTGCAGATGGCTGCGCGCAGGGTTGGCGCGGGCGTTGATGAGAAGAAACATTGAAGCCTGTTTTAGGGTTGGCTAAAGTGCCAGGATTGAGCTTGGCTGGCGGCCATCTGGTCAGATGCACAGTAGGGAGAAAAAGCGATCCGGGTAACCGATCTCACACCGCAATACCAGTGCGATTATTTCTTCTGCCTGGAGGAGTGGTCTCTGGAGATGCAGGATGCCGGAAATCACAAGGCGTGCTGGTATCATAATCCAAGTTTGCCAAATTAAAGGTTAGATTCCCGCATTTAGCGGGTTTGACAAAAATTATGGTCACTACTGATTTTCCACATATTGCTTTCTGGGCAGTGGCATATCTTTTAGTTTCAGGCGCTCATAAATTTCCATATGCTCCGGCTCTGGATTGCTGCACAGTCTCAGGTGGTGCCGTTGAACCTTTCCGTGTTCTTTGACATCATATTCGATTGTCAGTCTCTGATGGGTGGACAGCACGTCTCTTATGGTTGCCCATGTTCTGTGGTCTGCATTTTGAACAAGCTTGGTAGCTTCTCAAAAAGTTCGGGTAATTGATTTAAATTGGGTTTAACCTGGATTCCGGACGTAGCGGAGCGGAGATCTGGAATCCAGGCAGCCGCTGAAACTTTCTGGATTCCTGCTTTCGCAGGAATGACGAAAAAAAACTTGATCATCGAGTAATAGATTTCTATTTCTCGTTCCCAGGCTGTGCTTGGGAAAAAGTGTAAAAAAGACAATTCTCATTTCTGAAGCAAATGGGCGAATGCCTGGTAAATAATGCACAGAAAAAGCTGGAAACAGCGGAAGGTGACCCATCATGAATTCACCTGAAGAAACATCAGACGACAAAGGCGAGAAGGGTTTTTCTGTTCCTTCCATTTCCCTGCCCAAAGGTGGTGGTGCGATACGCGGAATGGGAGAAAAATTTGCCGCAAATCCGGTGACCGGTACCGGTTCCATGTCGGTACCCATTGCCGTCAGTCCGGGGCGCTCCGGGTTCGGTACCCAACTCTCCCTTTCGTATGATTCCGGCGCCGGCAATGGCCCGTTCGGTTTCGGCTGGAATTTATCGACCCACTCCATTACCCGGAAAACCGACAAAGGGCTTCCGCAATACAACGACGCAGAAGAATCCGACGTTTTTATTCTATCCGGTGCTGAAGACCTGGTGCCGGAGTTTGAAAAAGATGCGGAGGGCAACTGGGTCCTTGAAGACGGCCGGTATGTGGTGTATGACAAGCCGCGCACGGTGGACGGAATTATCTACCATGTTCGAAGGTACCGTCCCCGCATCGAGGGTCTGTTTGCGCGTATCGAGCGGTGGACCAGGCAGGATGATGCCGCCGATGTCCATTGGCGCTCCATCTCCAAAGACAACATCCTCACCCTCTACGGCAAGGATGAAAACTCGCGCATTTTCGATCCGGAAAATCCCGGAAATATTTTCAGTTGGCTCATCTGTGAGACCCGTGATGACAAGGGCAATGGCGTTTTATATGAATACAAAAAGGAAAACGGCGCCGGTGTCGATTTGCTCCAGGCACACGAACGTAACCGGGGGGATCGTGATGACCCGCGGCGCACAACCAACCGGTATCTGAAACATATCCGATACGGCAACCGCATAACCCTTCTGGATGACACGGGAAAGCGCCCTCCTTTTTTGAATGACACACAAATCCGGGATGCCGGCTGGATGTTCCAGGTGGTTTTCGACTATGGCGAGCACGACACTGACGCGCCACACCCGGATGATTCCGGTCAGTGGGATTTCCGGGAAGACCCGTTTTCAACCTACCGTGCCGGTTTTGAAGTCCGCACTACTCGTCTTTGTCAACGGGTGCACATGTTCCATCATTTCCATGATGAGGAAGGTGTCGGGGAAAACTGCCTGGTACGTTCCACCGACTTTACCTATTCCCACGAGACAGACCCTGACCACGCCCGCAACCCCGTTTACACTTTCCTTCAGGCGGTGACCCTAACCGGTTATAAGCGCCGGGACACCGGTTATCTGAAACGCAGCCTGCCGCCCCTCCAGTTTCAGTACACCCAGCCTCTTGTGCAGGATATCCTGGAAGAAGTTGATGCTGACAGCCTGGAAAACCTCCCTGTCGGCCTGGACGGCACGGCTTACCAGTGGACCGACCTTCATGGCGAGGGCATACCCGGTATTCTCACCGAGCAGGGAGGCGCCTGGTTTTATAAACGCAACTTTAGCCCTATCAATGAAACTCATGACAGCGGTGCTGTGCGCATCGAGGCAAAGTTTGCCCCTGTCGAGTCCGTTGCCGTCAAACCCAACCTTGCCCTTGCCAATGGCGCTCATTTCATGGACCTGGCCGGTGACGGCCTGCCCGATCTGGTGGTCATGGATGGTCCCATGCCCGGCCTTTACGAACATGACGGCCATGAGGGCTGGCAGAATTTCCGCCCCTTTACGGCCCGCCTGAATCGTGCCACCAGTGACCCCAACCTTAAATTCGTCGATCTGGATGGGGATGGCCATGCCGATGTCCTGATCACCGAAGATGATGCCTTTGTCTGGCATGCCTCCCTGGCCGAGGAAGGTTTCGGCCCGGCCCGCCGGGTCTGCCAGGCCCTGGATGAAGAAAAAGGTCCGCGCCTGGTTTTTGCCGACGGCACCCAGTCCGTTTATCTGGCTGACCTCAGCGGGGATGGCCTCACCGACCTGGCGCGCATCCGAAACGGCGAAGTCTGCTACTGGCCAAACCTGGGCTATGGCCGGTTCGGGGCCAAAGTCACCATGGATCATTCACCCCATTTTGACAACCCGGAACAGTTCGACCAGAAGCGCATCCGCCTGGCCGATATCGACGGAACCGGCACCACCGACATCATCTACCTGCACCGCAACGGTGTGCGCCTCTATTTCAACCAGTCCGGCAACAGTTGGAGCGAACCCCGGGTGCTGAATCTTTTTCCCGGGGTGGATGATCTGGTCAGCATCGTGCCCACTGATTTATTGGGTAATGGCACCGCATGCCTGGTCTGGTCATCGCCTCTTCCCGGAGACACCAAACAACCCATGCTCTATGTGAACCTGATGGGCGAACAAAAGCCGCACCTTCTGGTGAAAACCACCAACAATTTGGGTGCTAAAACCCATGTCCACTATGCACCTTCCACCAAATTCTATTTAAAAGACAAGCAGGCCGGCAACCCGTGGATCACCCGGCTTCCGTTTCCGGTGCATGTGGTGGAGCGGGTCGAGACGTACGACCACATCAGCCGCAACCGCTTTGTCACCCGGTACGAGTATCATCACGGCTATTTCGACGGTGAAGAGCGCGAATTTCGCGGCTTCGGCATGGTGGAGCAGTGGGATACGGAACAATTCAGTTCCTTTGCCCCCAGCGGAGGAGAGGGCTGGGGTGAGGGGGCAACCAATTTTGACGAAGCCTCCCACGTGCCGCCGGTGCACACCAAAACCTGGTTTCATACCGGGGCCTGGCTGGACCGGGATCACATTTCCCGTCAATTCGAAAATGAGTATTACCGTGAACCCGGGCTGACGAATGACGAATTCCGCGCCCTGCTGCTGCCCGATACCACGCTTCCGGTCGGCCTCACACTTGAAGAAGAACGCGAGGTCTGCCGAGCCCTCAAAGGGATGATGCTGCGCCAGGAGGTTTATGCCGATGATGCCGGTCCCGATGCCACCGACGCGGAGATCGAGAGAGCCGGAACGCCTTACACCGTTGTCGAGCAGGACTTCACGATTCGTCCCCTGCAACCCCGAGCCGGAAATCGCCATGCGGTCTTCTTTACCCATCCCCGGGAAGCCATCACTTATCACTATGAGCGTAACCCAAATGATCCTCGTATCCAGCACGCCATGACTTTAGAGGTGGATAACTTCGGCAACGTGTTGAAAGAGGCAGCTATTGGCTACGGACGTCGTTTCGATTTAACTGATGATTCCCTCACACCCCATGACCAGGAAAAGCAGAGGCTTATTTATATCACCTCCACGGAGTATACTGTCACGAATGCAATTGATAAGGATGCCGATCATTATCGGGGACCCTTGCCTGCTGAAACGCACACATACGAGTTGCGCAAACCGGAACAGGAGAAAAGCGGCACCGGGGTAACCAGGCTTTATCGATTTGATGAGATGTCGGGCTATGTGCAGCAGGCAGGTGACGGGCTCCATGACATCGCTTACGAAGACCTTCGGTTCAACATGGCAAAACAGGCCGCAGCCGATGATGAAAGCGAAAAAGACCGATATTTCCGACGCATTATTGAACAGGTGCGTACTTTCTATCGAAAAGATGATCTGTCTGCCCTCCTGCCGTTTGGTGAGGCCGATCCCCTTGCCTTGCCCGGTGAAAGCTACCAGCTTGCTTTTACCCCCGGACTGCTGGGCCAGGTTTTCCAGCGCGACGAACAGCCTCTGCTGCCGGACGACCCGGCTGCCGTGCTTGGAGGTCAGGGCGTCGGCCAGGGCGGCTATGTAAACCTGGATCAGGATGGCCACTGGTGGATTCCTTCCGGCCGGGTATTTTTCCATCCCGGTACAAACCAGGACGATCCGTCAGCCACCGCCGCCCAGGAGTTGGATGAAGCAATTCATCATTTTTACCTTCCCAGAAAATATACCGATCCTTTCGGTCACGGCACTCTTGTTGAGTATCAATACGATCTGTTGGTTTCCTCAACAAAGAATGCCCTTGAAAACACCGTTCGGGCTGTCAATGACTGCCGTGTCCTTCAACCGGCCATGGTAACGGACCCCAACGGCAACCGCTCATTTGCGGCTTTTGATGCCCTCGGCCTGGTGGTGGCCTCTGCTGTCAGCGGAAAAGAAACCGAAAAGCTTGGTGATACGATCGATGATTTTACCACGGACATTTCCGGAGAATTGGCCGACCCGGAACTTTTGACCCTGCAAGGATTTGTAAGCGATCCTCAAGGTTCGGCGCATAATCTTCTCAAGCAGGCCACCACGCGGATTGTCTATGACCTGGATTGTTACCGTCGTTGCGGCCGGCCAACGTTTGCCGCGACCCTGGCACGGGAAACCCATGTGAGCGATCTGGTGGATGACGAGCCATCCAGAATACAGATAAGTTTTACTTATTCCGACGGTTTCGGGCGTGAGATCCAGAAAAAGATTCAGGCTGAAAAAGGTGACGCGCCCTCCCGTGATCCTGAAATCATCCAACTGGATCATGGTGATATCAAACCCGGACCATTGGCCATGGACAATGGCAAACCTGTGCAAATGCCATGCAGTCACCGATGGGTCGGTACAGGCCGCACCGTGTTCAACAACAAGGGCAAGCCCGTCAAGCAGTATGAGCCTTTTTTCAGCAGCACCCACCTTTTTGAAGAGGAGCGGGAAATGACCGACACCGGAGTCACGCCGGTGCTCTTCTATGACCCGGCCGGGCGTGTCATTGCCACCCTGCACCCCAACCACACCTATGAAAAAGTGATATTTGATCCGTGGCAGCAGACCACCTTTGATGTCAACGATACCGTCGCTCCGCGAAACCATCAGACCGGTGATCCGCGCACCGATCCGGACATTTCCGGTTATGTGAAAAACTATTTTAAACACCTGCCGGACCATCAGAGAAATACCTGGCAAACCTGGTATGACCAGCGTATCAGCGGTGACAAAGGTCCCCATGAGCAAAAAGCGGCTCAAAAGGCCGCCGGCCATGCCGACACACCCAACGTGGCTCATTTTGACAGCCTTGGAAGGCCCTTTCTTACCATTGCCCATAACCGGGTGGTTTGTGAGCATCACGATCTCAACGATACCGAGGATCAGTTCCACACCCGTGTCGAGCTGGACATTGAAGGCAACCAGCGCGCCGTGCGCGATGCCGTCACCGAGACCACGGACAGCAAAGGCAAGACCGTTATCGACCCCCTTGGTCGCATGGTCATGCAGTGGGACTACTCCATGGCCGGTCCGGAAGAGGACGAGAACGGCGAGCCCACAAACACCAACCTGCTCCACCAGGCCAGCATGGAGGCCGGAGAGCGGTGGATTCTGAATGACGCTGCGGGTAACCCCATCCGCGGCTGGGACAGCCGCGGCCATTGCACCCGTAACGAATACGACCCGCTGCGTCGACCAGTGCGCGTTTTCGTGACCGGTGCCGACCCCGACCGCCCGAATGACGAGGTTCTGACCGAGCGCCTCCTCTATGGCGAGCAGCACCCCGAAGCCGAGTCCCTCAACCTGCGCGGCATGCTTTATCTCCACCTGAACCAGGCCGGCGTCCTGGCCAACGAGGCACACGACTTCAAAGGTAACCTTCTGCACGGCACCCGCCGGCTGACCCGGGAGTACAAGCATGTCATCGACTGGCAAGGCGCCGAAGACGCCGACGTCATCCCCGAAGACCCCCAGGCCCGCTTCGACACTGCCGAGCTGAACGCGGCCCTGGCGCCGCTCCTGGAGCCGGAGACCTTCAGCAGCCGCACCCGCTTCGATGCCCTGAACCGGCCGATCCAGCTCATCGCACCGCACACCGATCAAGTCGAGCCCCGGATCAACGTCATCCAGCCCGGCTACAACGAGGCCAACCTGCTGGAGCGCATCGATGTCTGGCTCGGCCGCGACTCGGAGCCGTCGGACCTGCTCAATCCCGACGATGAGCCAGTGTCACCGGTCGGAGTTACCAACATCGACTACGATGCCAAGGGTCAGCGCATCCTGATCCAGTATCTCAACGGTGTCGAAACCCGCTACGACTACGATCCCGAGACCTACCGGTTGATATCGCTCTACACCCGCCGTGGAGCAAACTTCACCGAAGACTGCGAGAATCCGGAACCACCGCCTGATACCACATCGGCGCCGGAAGACCCCAGGCCCAACAGCCCCTGCGGCCTCCAGAACCTCCGCTACACTTACGATCCGGCCGGCAACATCACTCACATTCAGGATGACGCCCAGCAGACCATCTACTTCGATAACACCAAGGTCCTGCCCCACGCCGACTACTGCTACGACGCCCTCTACCGGCTCATCGAAGCCACCGGCCGAGAGCACCTGGGCCAAAACGGGCAGCCGCTGCCTCACAGCCATGACGACGCCGGCCGAATCAATCTTCCGCACCCCAACGACGGTACCGCGATGGTCCGTTATACGGAGCGCTACGTCTACGATGCCGTCGGCAACTTCGACAAGATGCAGCACCAGGGCAGCAACAACCGCAACAACGGCTGGACGCGCCACTATGAGTACGAGGAAGCAAGCCTGCTGGAGCCCCAAAAGACCAGCAACCGCCTGACTTGCACCCTTGTCGGCAACAACGGAAATTTGTCAAGGGAACCCTATTCCCACGATCAACACGGCAACATGACTTCGATGCCGCACCTGACGCTTATGCAGTGGGATTACAAAGATCAGCTCCGGAAAACTTCAAGGCAAAAAGTAAATCACCCGGACTGCACACCGGAGGCCACTTATTATGTCTATGATGTGACCGGCCAACGCGTTCGAAAGCTTACCGAATGCTACGCTTCCACAGGGCAGCCAGCAAGGCTGTCACATGAAAGAATCTATCTCGGAGGATTCGAGATCTTTCGCAGCTACGAGAACGACGGTAACACCGTTAAACTCCAGCGGGAAACCCTCCACATCATGGACGATCAGCAGCGCATTGCATTGGTCGAAACGAGAACATCAGGCGATGACGGATCGCCCGAGGAGCTAGTCCGATATCAGATGGGTAACCATCTGGGCTCCGTGAGCCTGGAATTGGATGAGGGGGTGCAGATCATTTTTTATGAAGAGTATGCGCCATACGGGAGCACGACCTATCAGGCATTGCGGAGCGAGACGCCCGCGAAGCGATATCGCTATACAGGGAAGGAGCGGGACGAGGAGAATGGCCTTAATTATCACGGCGCGCGGTACTATGGGCTGTGGCTGGGGCGGTGGATAAGTTGTGAACAGCTTAGGACAATGGATGGAGTCAGTTCATACTTATATGCAGATAACAGACCCTATCATTTCGTTGACAGATCTGGATTTACACCAAAGAAGGCCTACTCAACCCCTGCCGGAAGAACAGGCCTTGTTTATGCCGAAAATGTCGAAAAGAAATTAGCTGAAATAATAGAACCTATATCCCAAAAATACGTGCAGCGCTATGACGAGTTAGCAGCAAGTCTTCCTCGGCAGAAACAATTGGCGACCGCCGAATCTCTTGACAAACGGCTACGGAAGGAAATCCGCAAAGCAATCCAAATCGCTGTGGAGAAAAAACAACTAGGAGCCATTTTTTCCAAGAGTCAGGAGGGACAGATTCTTTTGTCCGGCAAGCCATATCACGTCCATCACATAATAACAAAAGCGGAAATAAGGGCTGACCCAAAACTGAATCCGCGATTGATGCTCGAAGGGAAAAATATAAGGCCGGCGCCGAGGAAAGGGATGCATTGGCCAAGGAGATCAAATTTAGCAACCGCTGGTGGTGAACAGGCAATAAAAAAAACAACCAAGCTTAGTACAAAATTACTGAAAGGAAGCGTAAAAGCTTTGCCTTTTGTTGGTATCCCAACACAGCTTTACTTCCTTGAAGAAGAATTACGCAAAGGTAATTATGGCGCCGCATTTCTTGAAGGCGTCGGACTTATTCCTGGAGTTGGAGATTTGGTTGATGCTGCCCGATTAGCTCCTGATGTTGGTGTGGCACTTGGCTCAGGAATTTATGATCTTATTCATCCAGATAAGGGCTTGCCTCATAAAATAGGTGGACAATGGGTTGAGATTAAGGAATATAGCATAGGTGGATTTTATGAGATCAGAGATGAACAGACTGGTAAAAGATTAAAAATAACCAGTAATCCTTGGAAATACAGAAATCTTTAGTTGTGTGGGAAAATAACATGATCAAGATATTTGGGGAAAGGGTTTAGATTGTTTTGAAGAAAAAAGTGGTCAGAATCCTGAACGACCAACAAAGCAACCAACTAAATCAAAAGGCCTCTTAGGCCAGAAGGTAGGCAACCATGCCAGACGAAGAAAGAACTTTCGAGTTAACCATGAAATCCAAGGCCGCTTTGGATGCGGCAAAAGCGGTGAAAACATATCTGGAGTTGATCAAGGGAGGTATGGACCACAAGACAGCCTTTTTGCAGGTGTTTTGCGGAATCTATTATTTGTTTCCGCCACAGCCGCCTCGGCCAGACTACTTTCTGAGCCTGGGCGACCTTTACGCTGCGAATAAGGCTGCTCACTCTCATTTTTCTCTTCTCAAAGACGAAGCAGCGGCGGACATCGAGTTCCTGGAAAAAGTCCTGTCTGAAAAACCTCAAGATTAGGGCACTTATTTGTGGTGAACAGTGTCGCCCTGAGAATAAAAAAGTACAGACCACAGAGGACAATGGCGGCAGAATTGGAGGCAGTGGGACTTGGCAAATTTACGGACAAAAGGGTGAGAGCCGTTTTCCGCAAGAAATGAGAGGGCAAAGGTAATTGGTGCAGACCGTGATCTTGAATACATGCCTTGTGATTAACAAACAATACGGGATGATGCTCTTTCAGAAATACCAGGGTGAATGCATGACGGGTGAATCTCATTCACTATCATTTCAATGTAATATGCAAACAAATCCTCTGAATTTATAGGGAGGCAAAAATGGAAAATGAAAAATTTCGTATCACGGGTCGCATAATCGATCATACCGGCCAGGGAATCGAAGGCATTCACATTGAGGCCTGGGACAAGGACCTGTTTTTCGACGATCTTGTCGGCAATGCCCAGACCGATGCCGAAGGGCATTTTAAAATAGCCTTCAGCGAAAGACATTTCAAGGAACTGATTCAGCGCCGCCCGGATCTTTATTTCAAACTGTTCCAGGCCGGTAAACGAATCCCCGGCAATCAGTTTGAGATCGAAGCCACACTTCCCAACGGAAAACAATTGAGCGGCCAGGGCAATAAAATCTTCTGGAAGCTCGCACCCGGTGAGACAAATATAGAGATCAAACTTAAGATTGTTCCCCAGGAAGCAGTCTGTGTGGTCAAGGGCAGGGTGACCGAGCCGGACGGCACTCCCATTGCTGACGTAACAGTACGCCTTTTCGACATCGGACTGATAAGCGAAAAACTTCTTGGCGAGGCGATCACGGACAAAAACGGAAGTTATCGGATTACCTACCCGGCCAAGGCATTCCTTGATTTTGGCAAGCAACGCCCGGACCTGGATGTACGGGTTTTCAATGCACAGGGTGAAAAGATTGCCTGGCTGCCAGGTGCGCCGCTGTTCAATGCAGGCCTGAGCGAGACTATCAATCTGGTCCGGGGTGGTCAGGCCTATCTTGGACCCTCGGATTTTCAACTGGGGCTCGAAGCCCTGCAGGTGGTCCTGCAAGGGGCGGATCTGACCGTGCTGGATGAAGCTGCGGTAAGCTGGCTCATCGGCAAGACCGGTCAGGAATCCCAAAAGGTGCTTGAGCTGGCCAAAGCGGCACGGATGGCAGTGCTGACCCAGCAATCCCCGGCTCTTTTCTATGCCCTGTTCCGCGTCGGTCTGCCCCAGACCCTGTCGGAGCTGATCGGGCAAAGCCCTGAGACCGTGCGTTTTGCATTGCAGGAGGCGGTAAAACGTAACCTGATCCTGTCGGATAACCTGAATCAGCAAGCCGATGAGCTGTTGACAAGCTTCAAGGCATTGGCAGTGGATCTGGCCATGAGGACACCGGATGATCCTCAGAGGCTGAGCCTTGGCACCCTGCTCAGGACAACCCTGGAAAGTGAGTCGCTGTGCCGGCGGTTTTTGGCTGCTTACGCCGATCACAGCGGACCGATCCGGGCCTTCTGGGAGGGGCTGGAAGCGGATCCCGAACTGGGAACACGGGTTTCCGAACTGCAGCTCACGCTTCAGCTTGGCGCCTTGTCCATAGACCATCAACCGATGCTGGACAAGCTGCAGCAGATGCGCGCCAATGGTCTCTTCACGTCGCTTGCCGACCTCGTTGTTTACACCGAGGATGACTGGCACGGGATAATCACCAATGAAAACATCGGCGTGCCTCCTAAAATCCCGGGCGAGGATGACACCGAAAAAGCGCACAACTATGCCCGTGTAATTGCCGACATGGTGGAACAGTCCTTCCCGACCGCCTTTGTTGCCGCCCGGCTGCCGGACGACTCGGCCCTGAAGCATTTTCTGACGGATCATCCGGACTTCGATCTGAAGGCCACAAGGATCGGTCAGTTTATGACCGAGAACGAGGTACAACTGGCCGATGATGACCTGGCCCGGCTTCGGGCCATGCAGCGCATCTACCGCCTCGCACCACGCTGGTGCGCCGCCGAGGAGATGCTCGATGATGGCCTGGACTCAGCTTACCGTATCAGCCGGCAGGGCAGGAATGTCTTCGTCAACAGGTACCACTCGCTGCTGGGAGCAAGGGAGGTGCGCTGCGCTTACGAGCGCGCCCATCAGGTTCATGCGATGGGCTTAAGGCTGCTGACCGAGGCCGGCCTGCTTCCTGGCGGCACTTGCCTGCAGGTGCTAAAGGACGAGCCTGTGGCAAAAATCGACACTGTTCCGGATTGGCAGGCGCTGTTTCAGGACTCGCTGGAACTCTGTGGCTGCGAGCACTGTCGCTCGGTGCTGGGGCCGGCCGCTTACCTGGTGGACATGCTTCATTTCCTAAGCGACCGCAAGGTGGCCGAAGACGAGACCTCGGCCAAGGATATTCTCTTCGAGCGTCGACCCGATCTGGGTTCGATCGAGCTGAGCTGCGAAAATACCACGATCCCTGTCCCCTATGTGGACCTGGTCAATGAGATTCTCGAGGATGCCGTAGCTAAGCCTGGGGATTTCTCCCCCTTCACGCTGGATAGCTCCCACGATTTCGAAGCGGATCTCAACGCGCACAAACTTTCCGAGGAACTTCTTGCCATCTTCAGAGCCTCGAACTGTGAACTCGAGCGGGCCATTATCCGGGTTGGGGGTGAAGCCCGGGGTCATAATCTGCTGGAGCCCTGGTGGGCCATCGACGACATCCGTTTCACCTACAATATCCGGAAACAGGATAATGAGCTGAAAGTCATTTCCCGCAGTCGTCAGACCCGCGGTAGCGCTGCCGAGCGCCGTGCGATACCCCAGTACCTGAACCCGGATGCCTATATGCGCCTGAGAGTTCAGGAGGAAGAACCCTGCAAGCCCATGGTCTATCCATGGTCACTGCCCTTCGACCGGGACTGGGAGATCATCCGTATCCACCTCGCCCATCTTCAATATCCACGTACCAAAGTACTGGAGACTTTCCTGCCGGGCCAGCGCAGGGCGATACTGACCAACAAAGAGCTGATAAATGAAACTCTCGGACTCACTGCCGGCGAGGCCATGATCGTTGCTGACACCATTTCGGGCGATTGCACCCTGGCTTGGCGGCCGAGCGACGAGCCCTGGAAGCTGTGGGGCTTTCAATCAGAGTGGATCATTAATGTAGGTCCTTGGGTGGCGGTGATCGCCGGTGGGGTAGATATATTCCTGGAAAAGTCGGGCATCAGCTACCGTGAGATGCTATATGTGTTCGGTACCTATTATGTCAATCCAATCGACGCGAATGGAAACCGGACCATCCGCATTGAGTCAAAAGACCCGGATCACCCTGACACCTGCGAGACAAGTCAGCTCAAATTCGATGGTCTCAATGTTGAAGCTGCCGTCAGGATTGTCCGCTTCGTGCGCCTGTGGCGAAGGCTGGGCTGGTCCATGCGCGACCTTGATGGTGCGATCACTTCACTCGCGCCCACTTCCAAAGACATTGATGAGGACTTTCTTTGCGGCCTTTCAGGACTTTTCCGACTGCGTCAGCGCCTTAAGATTAAAGTTGAACGGATGCTGCCATTCCAGGCACCGATCAGCACCGCCGTTTATATCGACCATGACGCCCTTGGGCAGCCGAGACTGCCGTCTCTATACGACCAGTTGTTTCGTAACCGTGCTGTCCTGGACTTGCCCGAGCCGGATTTTCCCGAAGACCCGAACGATCTTGAGCGGTTGGAAGAAGTTTATACTTGGAGCACTTGTGCGGCGACCATTGCAGCTGCGCTGGGCATCAGTGCGGATGATCTCAAGCATTTGTTGGAAGATGAAAATGTTTTTGAACAAACCGACCCGACCCTGAACCTCGGCAACCTCTCTATGTTGTATCGCCATGCGACCCTGGCAAAAGCCCTCAGGCTGCGCATACCAGAATATTTGATGCTTCTTTCCCTTTATAATGCCGATCCCTTCGTCTCGCCGATCGACACCCTGCTTTTCGTCGAAGACGTCGATCTGATCAATGAATCCGGATTTGCCATCGCAGAACTTGACTATTTGCTGCGTCACAGCCCAAAATCCGTTGCCACCCTGGCACCCAAGGACGAAGAAATCGCAGCAGTGCTTCAGAACATCCGGACCGGCCTGCAAAACATTGCCGATGAATATGCCTTTCGCACCGACCTAACCGATCCACTGGGCATCACCTTTGATGCAAACGGCGATCTCACACGGCAGAAACTATCCTTGCTGGAATGGGACACTGATCTTATCGATTACGTTGTGACCACGCTCAACAATACGGTCGTCAGCAGCACCTGTCTAGATTTTCTCAAGCGCCATCTTCGTGCTTTCTGCGTGCCCGATTTCTCAACTGAACTTGATCCCCTTCCTGAAGGAATCACCATCCCTGCGGGGTTAAAAGGCAGGCTCTATTACGATTCATCTGCCAAGTTGCTTCATTTCCGGGGCATCATGACCGATGCAGAAAAACGACTTCTCCTTCAGGATCTGGATGCTGAGGATTATTCGGATTTTAAGGCTGCTGTTGAGAATCTCTATGATGCCGCTTCATTGGAGAAGTGGTCGCCGCCTGAAGAAGACAGATTATTCGAGCCCGAAGAAATCAATAATTTGGTTGACCATTCGCCCCCGGAGCGTTTTGCCCATTTCCTTGAAAAGCTTTTGCCCTATTTACAAAACATGCTGAGCAAGCGGCTGATCGTGCAGCAATTGGCAGACAAGCTCGGCATCGAGCCACGAGCCTGTGCCCGCTTATGCACTGGTTGGCTTCACCGTATAGCCGTGAATCAAGAATATGCCGTCGATGCATTTCTGGACCTGAATTTTGCCGCAACCAGCCCCTTAATGCCCATCACGCGTGAGGCCTTTCCGGAACAGTTTAATACCTATACGCTTCTGGACAAGGTGGCCTTGATAATCTCCCGACTGGGTCTGTCGGTGACCCAGCTCAGTTGGCTTTTCGATCTGGAGAACGCTCCCTGGCCTGATCTCAATGACTTGCCTGTAGAGTGGACGGTCAGCATTGATTTTTCAGCTTGGAAGCATCTATGGCGCCTGCTTGCACTCTGCCGTGATCTCGACCCAACCGAAGATCTTCCCGCCCAATTTTTCGACCTCGTGGACGCCGTTGCCAATGATGCCGGTGATGAAGTCAAGAACGAGGCCAAGGAGCAAATCATTGATCTGCTGACAGAAAAACTTGGCTGGTCCGATGAGGATTTGCAAACCCTTCTGGGAAACAAGAAAAATCATGCGGATACGGGGTTGCTGGAAGCCGCGTTCCCCGAAGATTACCGCGGTGAACATTTGCTCCAGCGTCTGCAAG
Source organism: Desulfatiglandaceae bacterium (assembly GCA_046498185.1). Classification (GTDB taxonomy): domain Bacteria; phylum Desulfobacterota; class DSM-4660; order Desulfatiglandales; family Desulfatiglandaceae; genus CAYXDR01. Next base: position 56,054 of record JAWOBE010000213.1, read on the forward strand.
ACTGCTTTAGGATGCTGAAAAAGCTGGGCGTATCCGCTGCGCTGTGCCAAAAGCTTTGCGGTCCGCTTCACGACAACCTGGACAACCCTAATCGGGGCCGGGATATTGCCAATCAGGTTGTTCAGGCGGTGCAGGCCAAGTATGACCCGGAGCGATGGCTCGATATCGCTGCCCCCCTGAGGAACGAGCTGCGGGAACTTCAGCGTGCGTCGCTGGTTTCGTATCTCGTGTCACACCCCACTTCCGGGAAGCTATGGCGCAATGCCAATGACCTTTACACCTGGTTTCTGATCGACCCTGAAATGAGGCCCTGCATGATGACCTCCAGAATGGTGCAGGCTCATGGCGTGGTGCAGCTTTTCGTGCAGCGGTGCCGAATGAACCTGGAACCCAGGGTGCCGGCCAATGATGTGGTAGACTTCGGCTGGCGCCAATGGCAATGGATGAAAAATTACCGCGTATGGGAGGCCAACCGCAAGGTCTTTCTGTACCCTGAGAACTGGATCGAACCCGAACTGCGCGACGACAAATCCCCTTTCTTCAAGGAACTGGAGAGCGAGTTGATGCAGACCGATCTAACGCTGGAATCGGCTGCCAAAGCCATGCTTGGCTATCTCGAGAAACTCGGCGAAGTAGCGAATCTCGAGATCGTCGGCCAATTTCACCAACCCGGAGAGGTGGTCACGACTTTGAACCGAACACCCGACATCCTGCACGTCTTCGGCCGGACCCGGGGTGAACCCCATGTATACTATTACCGCCGCCGCATGAGTTCATCCCACTGGACCCCCTGGGAGCGTGTCGATTTGGATATCGAAGGCGATCACCTGATCCCGGTCGTTTGGAACCGGAGACTCTATCTCTTCTGGCCGATATTCACCGAAAAACCGAAAGGAGAGGTTGAGAGAAGTAACAAAAAGATCACCCAATTAGAGCTACAAAATATTATTCCCGAGAAACAGTGGGAGATCAAATTGGCTTGGAGCGAGTACTGCGATGGCATGTGGTCGGCAAAGAAAACTTCATCGCTACCAATTGAGGACACTCCGGGACCTGAGGATGCCATTATCAGAGCGAGCATTGATAGCTTGAACCGTTTAACGATTCAACTGGTAGATAAAACACCTGAACTTATATTCCTTTTCGATGTTCAGGATAATTTAGGCCAGTACTCGGAAGAGCTGGAAACTGGGCATTTGTCCGATGCACTTCGTAAAGAGTTTGGAGACAAAAATTATCCTCTTTCTTCCCGAGCATTGGTTAAAAACGCAAAAAAATGGTTGTGCATAATAATAGCTAATTCTAACCAATATTTTATTAAAAAAAAAATTAAACCAAATCCCCCTCGATCATATTTAAATGTTTATGCTTATCTTTCTTGGGCTTTTATATTTGATGCACGCAAAGCAGAACCAATAATTATGCTTAGAATTCAACCTCCCCTGCTTGCAGTAACGAATACTGACTGGTACAAAATGTTGTTAAGGTTACTTGAAAATTCAGAACGTTTGTTATTTTTGCCAACTCTTAATGCAGATGTCCTTGCACTTAATAAGACTCCAGGCAGACTCCGTTTGTTACCTCCTCCGGACAGTTCAGACCTCTGGCGGCATCCCTTCTTCTATATGGATACACAAAACACCTTCTTCGCAGAAGCTTATTTGAGAGGTATCCTTACATTCCCGGACGATCCTTCATATTATCCGCCCTGGGAGCCTCCGGTATATGACCTGCATGATCCCTACCAAATGGACCTGGCTGAAATAGCCAACTTTGGGGACCTTTATGCAGCGAAAGAAATTCCAGGTATTCAACGGCCAGGTTGGGAATTAAGTGATCTTTTGGAAACACCTTACCAGGAACCATCCACGGATATTAAAACGTGGATTGGCTTTTACATGGATAGTTACCGTTCGGGTGGTGCAGCGATCGAAGATCCAAAAGTGTTTTCTTCCACGCATGAGCCAACGACAATGGCGGCAAGATCAATGCCGGGAATGGTGATGCATCATGATCTGAATGTGGAGGGATCAAGTGGATTGTGGAACGGCCACAGAGCCCACAGCTTCACTTATCGCTACCGCTTCCAAACCTTCTGTCATCCCTATGTCTCAACTTTTGTGAGGCAGCTTCGCCGGGATGGCCTGGACGGGCTTCTGCAGCGAAAGCTTCAGCGAGAGCCGGAAGTATTTTCTTTACAAGGTGGAAAATCTTTGGATTTCTTCCATGAAGAATATGAGCCCACCGAGGTTATCGAAAAACCCTATCCTATTGAAGACGTATGTTTCGACATTGCAGATGATATCTTGGCGGATGTATCCGATGCCTATGGTCTTTATAACTCTGAGCTGTTCTTTCATGCACCGCTGCTGATCGCTGACCGGCTGAGGCAGAACCAGCGATTCGAGGATGCCCAGAAGTGGTTTCACTATATTTTCGATCCTACGGACCGATCCGGCCATCCGGCTCCAAAACGTTATTGGCAGACCCGGCCCTTCTTCGAACGCGGGGAGGACGACTACCGCCGGCAGCACATCACTAAAATCCTTGAACTGCTGGCCGGAAGTGCCACCAGCGAACCGGATAAAAAACTGGATGATACTGAGCAGGCAGCCTTGGCTCAATGGCGCACCAGTGTTGAACGTTGGCGGATGGAGCCGTTCCAACCCCATCTGATAGCAAGAATGCGCCCCGTAGCCTACCAGAAGGCCGTTGTTATGAAATACATCGAAAACCTGATCGCCTGGGGGGACCAGCTATTCCGGCGGGATACCATGGAGTCCGTCACTGAGGCCACCCAACTCTACATTCTGGCCGCCGAGATTTTGGGTAAAAGGCCGGAGGAGATTCCACCCCGCGCTGCATCCGCGTCGCAAACGTTCGATTCAATAGAGGAGAAATTGGATGACTTTTCCAACGCCGTTGTTGCGGTCGAGCATTTCATCCCGCCGTCATCCGCGGTCTGTCGGGTGAATCTCGGTTCTTTGCCCTCCGCAACGCCGGTCATGCTCTACTTTTGCTTCCCCAGGAACGAAAAATTGCTCGGTTGCTGGGATATCGTTGCGGACCGGCTTTTCAAGATCCGCAACTGCATGAATATCGAGGGCGTGGTCCGGCAGCTCCCGCTGTTTCAGCCGCCGATCGATCCCGGTCTGCTTGTGCGCGCTGCGGCCGCCGGTATTGATATCGGCAGCGTGCTGAACGACATTTCCGGCGCCGTACCCCATTACCGCTTTGCGGTGATGTTACAGAAGGCTGCGGAACTCTGCTCCGAACTGAAGTCCCTGGGTGCAAGCCTGCTGAGCACACTGGAGAAGAAGGATGCCGAAGCCCTTTCGCAAATGCGTGCCCGGCATGAATCGAAGCTGCTGGAGCTGGTTGAGACTGTCAAGAAGCAGCAACTTGAAGAGGCCGAACAGAATCTCAATGCGCTGAGACGGTCGCGAGATGAGGCGGTAGGCCGCTATCTCCACTACCAGAAGCTACTTGGGGTACAAAGCCCCCAGGTGCCTGTCGAAGGCCAGCCGATTGCCGAGGCAACACCTTCTCCTCATGTGAGCATCAAGGAAGAGAGTGGCATGAAGATTATCCCGATGGAATTTCAGGAGATGGCTTTAGAGAATCAAGCACAGATCTTTCAAACGCTTTCCTCTGGGCTCGAATTGCAGGCCAACTTTGCCAACCTCGCGCCGAATATAAATATGCAACCAGTAGGTAGCGGCATAACCTATGGGGGATTAAATATCGGGGCCGCTTTGTCTGCGTATGCAAATTACTTTCGCGTGATCGCAGCACAGCTTGGCTTTTCCGCCTCCCGAACCGGGAAAAAAGCACAATTTGCCTGGCGCGCACACGATTGGATGCTGCAGAACAACCAGGCCGCAAAGCAGATCATGCAGATCGACGCGCAGATCCTGGCTTCTCAAATCCGGGTGGAGATCGCCCGGAAAGATCTTAGCAACCATGGCGTGCAAATGAATCAGTCTAAAGAGGTCGAGTCGTTTCTCCGAAACAAATATACGAACCAGGATCTTTATGGCTGGATGTGCGGCCAGATGAGTGGTGTCTATTTCCAAACTTATCAGCTTGCTTTTGACATTGCCAAGCGTGCGGAGCGTGCCTTCCACAATGAACTCGGCCTGCAAGGCTCCAATTATATCCGGTTCGGGCATTGGGACAGCCTGAGGAAGGGCCTGCTGGCTGGTGAGCAGCTGTCCCTGGACATTAAGCGCCTGGAAAACGCCTATCACGAGAAAAACCGGCGCGAGTACGAACTGACCAAGCACATCAGCCTGCTCCAGGTGGACCCGTTGGCTCTCATTCAATTGCGTGAAACCGGAGCCTGCAGGGTTTTGGTTCCTGAAGCGCTTTTCGACATGGACGGTCCGGGTCACTACTTCCGGCGCATCAAGAACGTGGCCATCAGCATTCCATGCGTTACCGGACCTTACACCAGCGTGAATTGCAAGCTGACGCTTCTGAAAAGCAGCATCCGTAAATCGCCTTCGGCAAAAGGCTCCGACGGTTACCCACGTTCCGAAGAGGACAGTCGCTTTATCGACCATTTTGGCACCATGGATTCCATCATTGCAAGCTCTGCCCAGAACGACAGCGGATTGTTTGAGACCAACCTGAGAGATGAGCGATATCTTCCCTTCGAGAATGCCGGTGTCATCAGTGAATGGCGGCTGGAGCTTCCGGCCAACCCCAATTCGGAAGAACCTGAGCCCTGCCAGTTCGATTACGGTACCATCAGCGACGTCATCCTGCACATCCGCTATACCGCCCGTGAAGGCGGCTCGATACTTCGAGACGCTGCCATGGGCTCCTTGAGAAATGCCATCAAAGATAGCATCGCGGCTGGAATGGTTCGCCTCTTTTCAATCCGCCACGAGTTCCCCACCAAATGGGCCAAATTCCAGGGCCAAACCCCTGCAGACGGCGGGCCTTTCGAATTAACAATCAACCTGAAGGAGGAGCATTACCCCTTTTGGAGCCAGGGTCGCCTGAAGAAAGTAACACAAGTGGGTATCCTGGCCCGGAGTACAGAAGATCCAACCCCTGGACAGATTGGAATTGCCGACAAAGCCGACAAAAATGGCAGCGAAGGCAAGATGGACTACCTAAAAAAGGAAGCATTCCTGGGCAATCTGCTTGTCGGCGAACTGAAAAATATTGTATTGCCGGAAAATCCAGTGGGAGAACTGAAACTCTTTTTCGATACCAGAGCCGTATCTGATCTCTGGATTGCAGTGACATGGGGCGAATAAATGTAAAGGTTTGGCAATTCCGGTTTTAAATTTACTAAGCCGGTCATAATTATGGAGCCCTTTTTCAATTTTGCTCTATGTGTTTGTATGAAAACACAAGACGAAAGAAAACTTGGTTCCAAGGACCTCGAAGAGATTCGTAACAGACCTGCTCCAACGGGTCAAGTATTCTGGTTATAGCGTTTTGAACCGCGTGGTATTTGGTTGACCAGTCGCGGATGTTCTTTGACATACATGTGTTTAACACAACATCGGCCTTGGGTTTGGGCATTATTCTCACGCGCCCGGCATGGGAGAACAAGAGATCTTATCGATCACTCCCCGAAATCCGTTTATACATACAAATTCTTACGCGCTGAAAGCGCAAGACATATCAGCCCGGGGCAACGCCCTGGGACGGTAAACCTCACAATGCAGGAGCCCTGAAAGGGCGTGACATAAAATGTCATTTCGCACAATTCCTACGGCCGTATATCACGCCCTTTCAGTTACCGTTCCTAACTTCGAATGATACCCCCG
>JAWOBE010000224.1:0-6478 GCA_046498185.1 Desulfatiglandaceae bacterium
AGGCGGCCGACGGTCTGGGAACACCGGGGACAGTTGAACCGGATTTGCAAAGGGCCCTGGACGAAGCACTTGCCGCAGCCGAACCACAAGACGCGGTTCTCGTATGCGGATCCCTATACACAGTGGGTGAAGCACTGAGCCACTTGGATCCCGAAAATTGGGAACCTGAAATCGCATAAGGCCTGCGGACAGGACGATAATCATTCTGTTTACCGATCCGATCAACCGGAGGCTGTCTCTAAAAAAACCGTTATCCTTTTACGGCACGGGAGCTACGATGAAACCAGTCGGCTGCACAAAAAAAGGCTTCCTGGTAATATTTTCAATCGCATTGCTGCTTATTGCCAACGCCGGATTTTTACATCACTCAATCGCTGGAGATGAACGCTACGGCCGGCATGAAGACGGCGAAATACGTTCGGAAATCGAGGCTGGCAGGCTCAGTTATGATGCTGACAAACGTGTTTACAATGCCTTCGGAGATGTGATTATCACCCGTGAAAATCAGGTCCTCAATTCCCAGGCTGCCGAATATAACGAGTCGACCGGGAAGGCTCAGGTGCCGGGTCCGTTCAAACTGGAGGTTGACGGGGATGTACTCACGGGTCGCGACGGTACCTTCAATCTCATAAACGAAACCGGGGAATTGGAACACGGGCAGCTTTTCCTTACCGAGGACAATGCCTATCTGCGGGCTGAAAAAATAGAAAAACTTGGTAAGAACAGGTTTTTTATGACCGATTGTGTCCTTACCACCTGTGACGGCGAGCGGCCAACATGGTCGATAGCGGGATCCGAAGTGGATGTGACGTTGGAAGGATATGGCAAGGTCAAGCATGCCTCGTTTCGCATCAAGGATGTTCCGGTTCTCTACTTTCCATATTTTATTTTCCCGGCCAAGACCAAACGTCAAAGCGGGCTTCTACCTCCCGCGTTCGGTTATTCCGACAGAAACGGGCCTGATGTAGAAATTCCTTTTTTCTGGGCAATCTCCGATTCGACCGATGCGACTTTTTATCAGCGGTACCTGGCAAGGAGAGGCTATATGCAGGGCCTGGAATACCGCTACATGACCGCCGAGCCGTCCCGCGGCACCTTCATGCTCGATATTCTTTCGGACAGGCGGGACGTAAAAAACATGAACGATCCCGATGAAATCGAACTGAGCCCGTTCGAAAGGACAAACACCACCCGCTATTGGGCCAGGGGCAGGGTGGATCACCAATTGCCGCTCGATATCCAGGGCCGGCTCGATGTTGACTTTGTGAGCGATCAGGATTATCTGCGCGAGTTCGAAAGAAGCGGATTCGCATTTCAGGCTCGCCCGGATTTGGAAAACCTTTGGAACAGGCCTTTAGAGGAGATCTGGTCTCCCACCAGAAGATCGGCTTTGAGACTGAGCCGGGACGGTGAACTTTACAGCCTCCAGGCCGGCATGGAATATTACCAGCGCCCCGAAAACATTCCAGCCGACCCTACCCCCCAACCCCTTGGCAGCGCTGTTTTTGATCTTCTGCCGCGGAGGATTTTCGGCTCCCCGGTTTATGCGGGCATGAGGACGGATTTCGACCATGTCTGGAGGGAACACGGCACCACCGGTTACAGGACATCGGCTTCCCCTTCCATCACGCTTCCATTCACCATCGGTCCTTACCTGCAGGTAGAACCGTTTTCGGAATATACGATAGCACACCAATGGTATCAATCGTCCTCCGGAGAAAATGATACCAGGACCAGGCATATCCACGACTCTGGCATCCATTTCTCCACCGCGTTCGACCGTATTTTCAGGCCCGAGTCCCTTCAAGCCACGGCTGTGAAACACCGCCTGAGGCCTGAACTCACTTACAGGTACAGGGGGCCCGGAGACATTGAAAGTCCCTCCCCGTGGTACGAGCCCGTGGACCAGGAGGGGCGGCTGAACCAAGTGGTCTTGTCGCTAAAGAATTTCCTCGATGCAAGATACGACAGAAACGAAAAAACCAGCTACCGCCAATGGGGATACCTGTATATAGACCAAGCCTATTCCATCGACCGGGCCAGGGAAGACCTGCCGCCCGGAAAAAAGCGCGAGCCTTTGGATCCCCTTACGGCCACCCTGGGGATCAATCCCAATTCCAATGTGCGGGGCAGACTCAAGGCTGAATGGGATCATTATGAAAAAATGATCACAAGGATAAATACGTCGCTCGATATGGCCATCGACCGGAAAACCGGGGGCAAGGACTATTACAGCCTGGATTACACTTCAAACAGGCTGAACAACACCAAACACCTGGGAATTTCGTGCGATATATACCTGAGAAATGGTATTTCGGTGGGGGGCACATTTGAACGAGAATTAAAATCCAGCGACAATATCATTCAACAGGCATGGGTTGGTTTAGAGAAACAATGCTGGGGCATGAAGTTCGGCGTAGAACGAGTGGATCGTTCCGTAGGCTTTTCGGTGATGTTCACCCTGAAAGGACTAGGAGAATTCGGGAACCTGTAAATGTCAGCGTGCCTTCCCCCTTTTCCCTGCAAGGATGCTGAGGCCGGCGACGACAGCCATCCCCGCAAACATAATCAGGACCGCCGCCACCGTTTCCATTTCAAGGCCCGGAGGCATTGTGTTTACCTGTACCAAAGCCCCGGCCGAGTCCATTGAACCTGAAACCGTTTCCTTCCACGGCCAGATCTTTCTGAGCGAGCCCAGCATCAGCCCGGTCAGCCCTGCCAGGACAATAGAATAATAACGATCCAGCAGCCATCCCAAGAATCTGGAAAACAATATGAGTCCCAAGCAAGCTCCGGCTGCGAGCACCGCCAGGACCGCAACGTCCCGCTGGTTGACGGCATCCAGCACAAAATGGTATTTCCCGAGGAGCACCAGGATGAAAGCCCCGGAAATCCCCGGCAGTATCATCGCGCAAACAGCCAGGGCTCCACACAGGAACAGGAATGAGAAGCTTTCCGGGGTATCGACCGGAACCATGCCCACCACGACAAAGGCTCCGACAGCGGCTGCTGCGAAACATACCAGGCCTGCGGGATTCCACCTCTCGACGCCACGCCCGACACCGACAACCGAAGCCAGTATCAGCCCAAAGAAAAAAGACCAGACCGGCACCGGTTTATGAACCAGCAACCATGCAACCGCGTGAGACACACTCAGGACCGCCAGGAAAATACCGGCGCCCACGGCAACCGGGAGACGCCACGCAACATGTTCGAAAAAACGCTTAAACCTGAAAGTTGCCAGGAGCCTTGCGGCCTTTGTATCAAATGAGCGGATTGCGTTTATGAGCTCGGTATAGATACCAAGTATCAAAGCCATGGTTCCGCCGGATACACCCGGTATAACATCCGCTACCCCCATGCAGAAACCCTTTGCACAGAGAACAGCATAGGTAAGCGGGTTGCGGGGAAGCCCTGAGGACGTGTCTTTCATCTTTGAAACCCCATAATGAAAGTTTTTCAGACTCCAGGAAAGGCCCGGGGAAATCAATGGAAAAGCAGCACAATGACTCCGGCGAACCAGCAATACGGTGTGAAATAAAAAAGCCTGCCTTTCGCAAGCATGCCCATAAGAACCCGCAAGGCTCCCAGGCCCACGAGCAAGGATACGACAAAACCCACGGCGAGCGGGGTCAACCCTATCCGCGCGGCAGCAGCCGAATCCAGCTGAAGAACCACGGCTCCGAGAATCGCCGGAATCGAGAGCAGAAAAGAAAATCTTCCCGCGAGATCACGCCGCAGCCCGAACAGCAGCGCACAAACGATTGTGATCCCCGAACGTGAAATACCGGGCGTAACGGCCAACCCCTGTGCCAACCCCACCGAAAGAGCGACCCATAAACCCAGCCTGGACTTCGTGTTGTACTTATCAGGTATCAGCCTTGTTATTCCAACAATGCATCCCGTTACCAGCAACATCAAGCCCACAGCCGAAGGCGAACCGAACATATCTTCGAAATGCCGCCTGAAACCCAGCCCTATGGCTGCCGTCGGCAATGTACCGATGATCACCCATACCGCCAGCGAGCCATGGGCGGTTTTCATAAGATCGGCCGGCCGACGGCTTTCTACAAACCAATGTCTTAGCTCGGAAAAAATCTCGAAAATATCGCGCCTGAAAAAAACGCAGACAGCCACGAGGGTCGCCATGTGCAGGACGGTGTCCAGCAGCAGTTCCGGTTCGGAGAAACCCAGCAAATTCTTCAAAATAACCAGGTGCCCGGAACTGCTCACCGGCAGGAATTCAGTGAGTCCCTGCATCATACCCAAGGCAACGGTTTCCAGAACATTCATTGATTTTGATCCTCCCCGTGAAATGTGTCAAATATCAGAGAACGTTCAAGATTTGCAAGTTCTATCTTCGATCCCGTCATTTATCCAGGGAGCTCGCTTCTTGACACGGGGTAGACCTTGGTCTATAGTTCTTTGAAATATTTTATATAGTTGTCTGGTATGCAGCGGCTTCTACCGCTGCAGTTCTTTCATTTTCCGGGAGGAATCCTATGAAGGTCAAAGTTGGCGTGCTGTCCGCGGGTGGAGACTGCCCGGGAATCAACAGCTGCATCCGGTGGCTGGTTTACTCGGCTCTCGACCGCACATTGGTACCAGCGAGGGGGATGATGTTCGAGGTGCTGGGCATCATCGACGGCTTCAAGGGGCTTATAGAAATTAAGCCTGACAAAAAGGACAGTGTCAGGCGATGGACGATGCCTCTCGATACCGATATAGTCCGTACATGGGATCGCTACGGAGGCACCCGCCTGGGGACCAGCCGCATCAACCCATTTGATCCTGTCAACGACTGTTCGAATCAGCTCGTTGAAAATTATAAAAAACTGGGTCTGGATGCACTGGTGGTGATCGGCGGTGTTGACAGCCTGGGTGTCTGCCACAAACTTTACAAGGCAGGCCTCAAAACCGTAGGTATTCCCAAAACCATCGACCGCAATATCTCGGAGACCGACTATACAATCGGTTTCGATTCGGCGGTGAATATTATCACCCAGGATATCGACAGGATTCGTATAACGGCGGGCTCACACAGCAGAGTGTTCATAGTCGAATGCATGGGGCGCAACGCCGGCTGGCTCGCTCTTGAAGGAGGAGAGGCTTCAGGCGCTGCGATTATTTTGATTCCTGAGCATGATTTCGATATAGACCGGGTCAAGGAGCTGCTGGAGGATAGAAAAAAATCAGGGAAGAGATACTCCATCGTCCTGGTGTCGGAAGGCGCCAAGCTCAGGGGCATGGATCCTGTTCGCGAGAGAAGAGGCAAAGACGGTTTCGGCCATTTTTACCTCGGAGGCATCGGCGGCCTGCTCGCAGAGGAACTCGAAAAACAGATGTCTACTGAAATGCGTTATGTAGCACTCAGACACCTTCAACGCGGTGGGTCCCCGACAGCCTACGACAGGCGAATGGGGCGAAAATTCGGAATCGGGGCGATCGATATGATCGTCAACGAGGATTTCGGCCGAATGGTGGGCTACAAGCAGGGAGAAATGACCTCCGTCCCGCTGAAAAAAACCATCGAGCGGATGAACCTGGTCAATGTGGAAAAATTCTACGACACCCGGAATTATAAAAGCCTGGACCGTATACTCTGATTATTTTGCTATGCCGGTATACGCCGTTTCATCGCATGATCGATCGTCATGCGGTCCATATACTTCAAATCGCCGCCCAGCGGCACACCCAGGGCGATTCTCATCACTTTGAGATCCGGCGCCTTTTCGATCAGTCTTTTAGCCAGAAACGCCGCGGTTGCCTCACCCTCCGCTGTTGGATTCGTTGCAAGAATCACTTCGTGGAAAACTTCTCTGTCCAGTCTTTCCAGAAGCTCGGGAATTTTTATATCCTCCGGGCCGATTCCGTCCAGAGGTGCAAGCACACCATGCAGCACATGATATTTGCCCTTAAACACCCCGGATTCCTCAATCGCCAGCAGGTCTCCCGGGCCCTCAACGACGCAGAGCGAGCCGTCCGCGCGGGCTTCGTTGCGGCAAATCGCGCACGGATCCGTATCGGTCAAATTACAGCATACCGAGCATATCCTGATCTGATCCTTGACCTCGACAAGACAGCGAGCAATTGCGTCGGCAAGCGAGCGATCGCTCCTTAGGATATGCAGGGCCAAACGGGTTGCAGACTTCTGCCCTATGCCGGGAAGCCGGACCAGTTGTGTTATCAGCCTTTCAAGCGGCGGTGGATATATACCCATGAGTTATCTTCCTCAATTTTGACGGCGTCGTAAAAAGTACCATTCCCGCCTTATCGGCGTCGGGGTCGGGATCGGTATCGGGGTCGAAAAGCTCGCCGGCCAACGTCCGATACCGACGCCGACAGCGGCCCCACCCCGAAGGACATGGTTGTTTCGACTTTTTACGGACCCGTCAATTTTCGGATCGTGGAATCCGGATTACATCATGCCGGTGAGCCCGGGGATGTTCATACCTCCCGTCAGTTCCGACATTCTCTG
>JAWOBE010000019.1:0-2531 GCA_046498185.1 Desulfatiglandaceae bacterium
CGTTACCATCCAGATCTATGCTATACAGGGCCATGGGAGAGCAATCGATCATTGCCCGCTGAAATTCCAAGCTTTCCTGCAATTTTCGCGTCTTGGCGCCCACCTCTCTTCGAAGAAACCAAGACCACAAAAAGATTGCCAGGAGGATCGCAACCAGAGGAATGACAACCATCGCCGAATAGCGAAGAGCGGTTACGAGTGATGGCGGGCTTTGTTCGTAGCCTCCGAGCCATTTGTCGTGAAGCCTGCGGTATTCACCGCTTTTTTCCAGGATTTTCAGCCCTTCGCTGAACTGGGCCAGGATCGCCTTGTGATTGTTCGGCGCGGCATAACAGTATTCCAAAGGAAGAAAAGCCTGCTTGCCGAGCACAAGATTCTTCCATCCCTTCTCTTCGATCAAGTAGAGGGAAGTAATTCGCACGGCAAAACCGCAATCATGTTTTCCTTCCGTAAGTTCGCGTAACACGTCCTCCTGAGTTTCGACAACAGAAATCTGGCTCCCCAAGCCCTTTTCCACCAGGAAGTCATGGGCTGCATCTTTCTTCTCCACCACGATGTTTTTACCAGCCAGGTCCTTTAACTCGGTCGGTGGATCACCCTCCCCCTTCCGGACAATGCTTACGTAATGATTCACCATGTGCGGTTGCGTGAAATCGAACTTCAGATCCCTTTCCGGCAGGTAAAACATCCCCTGGATAACATCTATGTCTCCTTCTTCCATTTCATCGACAATCTCCGCCCACGGCCCGAGCCGAATTTCGATATCGAGCCCCATTTCCCTCGCGATGGCCTTCGTAAGCTCTACATTGTAGCCGGCCGGGCGGCCGTCGTCATCCAGATACTCAAAAGGCGGGTAGTCATGGTCTCCACCGACTACGATGGGCCGGTTGGCGGGGAGTTGCAGGGCGGCAAACCACTTGGAATGAAGGTGGCGGTAAGTCCCGTCGGCCATAACGATAGAAAGTCCTTCGTTGAGCAAAGCGAGGGTGTCCCGGTCACCTTCTTTTACCGCAAAGCAGAAGTCCTGCCGAAAATCTTCAATGGGGCGATCGATGACTCGAAGGTTCCTTAACCCGGTTTCCTGTATGAGGCGCAAAGCTACGAGCCGTTGGATGACTACGGCGTCGCAAAGCTCCTTGGATAGTTGCTGCAAAGCCTCTTCAAAGGTGTCGGTCGTGTGGATATTGATGCCACGATCTTTTCTTCTCAAAAACTCTTCGGCGTTGTCCCCTTTCATAACCGCGACCTTACGCCCGGCCAGATCGCTCATATCCTGAATGTCTTTATTGTCCTGCCGGACCACGATGGCTCCGTGGAGTGTCATGTAAGCAAAGGTGAAATCAAAAAGGCTTTCGCGTTCGGGAGTACGGCCCACGAGGGGTAGAGCCTGGATTTTTCCTTGTTCCAGCCAGTCGCGCACCTCCGCCCATGTCCCACTACGAAAGGAAACCTCGCGGTTCATGGCCTTCAAGGCTTCGCGCAACAATTCAATCGAGAAACCATCGGCGCGGCCGTTTTTATCAACGATGGAAAAAGGAGGATAGTCGACCTCGGCTGCGCTGTAGATAGGAGTAGCACCCAGGCATTCAATAGGGAGAGCCGGCAGGACGACAAGAAAAATCAGCAGAAAAACCATCCAGAAAAACCCTGGAACGAGGGAATAACCAATCCTTCCTTGTTTGTGGATCATTTCAATACCTCGTAAGCTCTATTGCTGGGGGAAAAATCAACGATTAACAAATAAATTAAACATTGAACTTAGAGATATATTTTTGAGTATAAATAATTTTATTAAATTATTTTCAATATCATAATATACATAAAATATAACACATTTCTGTTCCTAAACAAATGAATATTTCAACCTCTCCACGTGGGTTGGGAAATTTTCAGCCATGATCATGAACAGCGTCGACATAGAAAATCCATCACGTCACATTTTTATTTTGACACTCCAACAGTGCTTTTTCGTGTCATTTATGGAGTGCCGAAATGAATTTTCGGCATGTTCCGAACCGGGGATGATTTTTGAAATTTTCCTGTAGTGATACCGTGCGGACAAGGCCGGGTATGGAAACCCGGCCTACAGGCAAGATCAAGTTTCTCATCGGGGAACCCTCGAATTCGAGGGCAGCTGTGCGGCAGCACAGGTGTAGATGGGGATGTTTGTGCGGTAAAATCAACTTGTTTATTTTATCGGGCGGATATCCTCATCGCCATTCACCGATGAGTATCCTTATTCCCGCTGTTCTTGCTTTTCTTTGCGTCTCGGCGTCTTGGCGCGAGGCCCAAATCCCTTCGGTTCTTCAACCGCACATCACCCCGGGCAATCCCCACCCCCGCCGTGCGGACCAGGTCAAAACTGCGTTTCGACACTCCAAAAAGCCGATTACGACAACGATAACCGCTTCGCTGACAACGATTACATGTCTGGTATGGATACCCGTCCTACGGGGAAGATCAAATCTCTCATCGGGGAACCCTCGAATTCGAGGGCAGCTGTGCGGCAGCACAGGTGTAGATGGGGATGT
>JAWOBE010000057.1:0-5945 GCA_046498185.1 Desulfatiglandaceae bacterium
CACCAACACCGCCGCGCAGCGGCCCCACCAACACCAACACCGCCGCGCAGCGGCCCCACCAACACTAACACTAACACCGCCGCGCAGCGGCGCCACCAACACCGCCGCGTAGCGGCCCCACCAACACTAACACCGCCGCGCAGCGGCGCCACCAACACCGCCGCAGACGCCTTGGCGTGTTTGCGCGATGCAAAAATTTCGTTCATCCTGGAACTGCTGCCTGTCGCAGTCTGGTTTGATTGCGCTGTTTTCACTGGGAAAAACTTCTCTCACATTGTCGATGGGAAAATTAGATGGTGCATCAGGCAGGTTTCCCATGCTTTACAGTTCCAGGTAAAAAGACTATAGTCCCAAAATACCCGATAAAGCTGCCAAATGCTTGCAATGCTTGAAAAATGATGAACATCTATTCGTCACGGCCGATTCTGCGGATTGCCACTCGCGTGGTTCCTATGATGCCAAGTCGGTCGAAAATATAAAAGGTTCCATGTAATGGATTTATTAATTGAATTAAAAAATATTATCGAAGCATTCGATAAAAATAAAATTGATTACGCATTATGCGGTGGTTTGGCCTTGGCTGTGTATGCAAGACCAAGAGCAACCCTTGATATTGATATAATGGTTGAACCTGATTTACTTGGCAGAGTAAAGCAGATAGTAGAAAAACTAGGATTTAATCTTCCAGCAACGCCAATGTCTTTTAAGGATGGTGCTGTTCAAATTCATCGGATGACAAAAGTTGATGATGAATCGGGGGAGCATCTGATACTGGAGTTATTACTTGTCACTCCACAGACAAGAAATTCCTGGGAGAGTAAAATTTCAGTAGATTGGGAGGAAAGACCTTTAAAAGTTTTGTCTCCAAAAGGTCTGATCAGGCTTAAATCCTTAAGGAAAAGCGGTCAGGATATAGATGACATAGAATACTTGAAGGAATTAACCGATGAAGATTGATATGAGTGAAAAAGCGGTTACAAATCGCTTAAAAACTGTAAACGAATTGAGAAAAACATGTCTTTCACTCGCAAATTCAAGTGCGGGAAAAAGGATCAGAGAACAATTTGCCGCCAACAAATCAGTTCAGCGGACCTCGGACGCCCTCGGCCGCTGACTTGAATCTCGCTACAACCGTCGGCTAAAGCTCTGTTTGTATCCATATAATGCTATTTTTATTAATTATGAATGTTTTTTCTTCATTCTCGTCGTGGAGTGTTCCAACAAGAACGATGAATTTCTCATCCGTCATCCTGATTAAGTCGGACAATCTTTTCAACTCTCCGACATTTATTTTTCCTTTAATTAGAGAACCATCAGAAATTTTTAATATAGCTTTTTTATAATTAGTTGGCCATGTTTCAATGCTATTTTCCAAAATAAGTCTCCTTTCATCGGATTTTTTCTATTTTGTTGTCTGTGGGAGCGAATTGTATCCGCGAAATTCGCTTTCCCGGAGTTCCGGGCCTGATCGCACTTAAAAGCCGCTCCCATAGGGCCTGTAAAAGAAATCGTTGTCAGCGAAGCGGTTGTCGTTGTCGTAATCGCTATCCCTTCGGCGTCGGTATCGGCGTCGAAGTCTTTTGGAGTGTCAAAACACCGTTTCGACTTGGCCCGCACCTGCAGGCAAAGCCACACCGAAGATTGCGGAAATCCGCTCCATTGCCTACCGATTTCCGCTTCGGCCTGCAGTTTTCACTCGATCAAGTTTCTCATCGGTGCACCCTCGCTCCGAGGGCAACTGTGCTTCAGCATAGTTGTAGAAGAGGATGTTCGTCCGGGAAAATCAACGTGTTTATTTTATCGGTCGTATATCCTCATCGCCCTTCACCGATGAGTTTCCTTATCCATCTTTTCTCGTTGTTCTCTGCGCCTCTGCGCGAGCCCCAATCCCTTTTCTTTCTTTTCTTTGCCTCAGTGTCTCTGCGCGATGCGCCAGTCCCTCTACCTCCCAGTCAAAACACCGTTTCGACACTCCACCTCAACGCAGTTGGCCACACGCCCTGTGGTATTATTATTTTACATCACGAAAAGGTTTTGCCAGGCCATATCGATTTTTTCTTCTGTCAACTCCGGTGTCAGGCCGTGATAGAATGAATGGTCAATAATTTGTTCCACGATGTCTCTGGGCTGGCAGGAGCTGAAGGGGATATTATTTTCTTTGTATTTGCCAACAAGGTATTGAAAAACCTTTTCATCGAAATCCATGTTGTTGAACCAGCAGACCTGTATGAAGATTTTCTTGTACTCCTCCAGCGTCGGGTGGTCGATTTTGACTTTGTACCTCAGCCGGCGCAGGAAAGCCTCGTCCACAAGATGTTTCGGCTCGATATTGGTTGCGAAAACCACGAGCTGGTCAAAGGGGATCTCGAACTTTCGGCCGGTGTGCAGGGTGAGCAGGTCCGTCCGACGGGCAAGGGGAACAATCCACCGGTTGAAAAGTGCTTCTATGTCCATCTGCTGGCGGCCCAGGTCGTCGACGAGGAAAACGCCATTGTTTGCCTTCATCTGCAGCGGAGCTTCAGAGAACTTCGAAATCGGATTGAAATAAAGATCCAGGGTGCGCATGGTCATCTCGCCGCCCACCATAACGGTCGGCCTTTGAACACGAACCCACCTCTGGTCGTAGTCGGACTCTTCATCCTCCGTTATCGGCACATGAACAGATTTGTCATAAATGGTAATGATTTCACCTCCAACGATTACGGCATGGGGCAGGTAGATTTCACCCGGCAGCGCCTGCCCCATGGCTTCGGCTATAATCGTTTTACCGTTCCCCGGGGGTCCATACAGGAAAATTGCCCGGCCGGAGCTTACTGCAGGCCCCAGAATGTCCAGCATGGATTCGCTGATCACAAGATGAGAAAACGCCTTTTTGAATTCTTCCGGGCTGACAACACTGTGCATCACCGTCTGGAGTTCGATCTGCCTTCTATACTCGGGCATGGACACCGGAGCAGGCCCGGCGTAGCGGCACAGGTTCAGAAGGTCAGCTGCTCTGTTGCGCCCGCTGTCGGTGATCGCGAACTTGTAGGATGACTTGTAAAGCAGGGCGGCGCCCTTGACTTCTATGAGCCTCTCCCGCCGCAAGGCGTCCAGGGCTTCATCCACGATGAAGGGCGGCAGCTTGACCTGGTCGACCAACATGGGGATTGTGAATTCGCCCATGAAAACGATCTGCTTGTTTATCAGATCCACGACAAATTGTAGATCTAACCCGGTTTCCTCAAGGGAGGAGGGAGGTGGCGGCACTTTTTCCAGAAAACCCTCCAGATCCTCTTTTGCGATAAAACCCAGGGCGGTAAGATTGTAACCCAGCCGCCCACCCGAGATGCGCTGGCGTTCCAGCGCTACCTGAAGCTGCTCTTCAGTAATCAGGTTTTCCTTAACCAGTCGTGAACCCAGAAGCTCTCTTTTTTCCATAATTAAAACCTGAAAATGATTCCTTCAACCTTGATGGCTTCGTAAGAAGTAATTCTGCCGTCATTCCGGCCCCGAGTAAACTCGGGATAAACTGCAGCCCCGATTCTATCGGGATAAACCTCCATCCAGAAGTTACTGAATTCGCTGGACCCCCCGACACAAATATGTGTCGGGAGGTGACGATATGCGTCCTTTTCGGACTTTTTACGAGGCCATCAACCTTGACATTCACTGTAGTAATTTGAAGCACCGGAAAGCAAACGAATAATATCTTCTTTTAAGCGAAAGCTCAAGCAAACAATGACCCCAAACCCCTGTCCTGTAGACTCCCCTGTGCGTCCTGCCCTGATTTTTTGCCCTGTGGAAGCGGTTTGTAATCGCGATATTGCTCGATCAATGTCTGACAGGATCAACAGGATTTTCAAACCATAATCCTGAAAATCCCGTAAATCCTGTCCAAAAAAGAAAACCTAGAGTGGGCGCAGCCCACCATCCATCCCCTGTGGGAGCGATTTGCAATCGCGATATTGTCCGAACGATATTTCCTCATCCCCGAGATTGGAGTGCCGAAATGAAATTTTGGCTTAAACCCGCAGCGGCCTCGGGCATTTTACATAATCAAACCTCTCATCGGTGACCCCTCGCCCCGAGGGCAGCGGTGCCCCAGCACAGCTCACCGATGAGTTTCCTTATCCATCTTTTCTTTCTTTTCTCTGTTTACCCCGTTGAACCGGGACCCTTCGGGTGTTCACCCGGGGCCTGTCCCGTTCAACCGGGGCGCCTCAGCGTCTTCGCGCGATGCAAAAATCCCTTTAGCTCTTTTATTGACAAAACCCCCCTCTCCGATGGATTCTTATAAAAGATTGAAAACCACGTCTGCAGCCAGAGGAGGTAAAATGACTAAAAAGCCCACGAACGAAGAGAAATTTGTTTGCCCCTGGTACGATGCCACCAGTGGGATGAAAAGAGCTTATGACGCCGGCATGCTTGATAAAAAATGGATTGACGACTACTGCATGAATAGCGGAAAGGGCTGCGTCCGCAAGAAAAGATTCGAAGAAGAGGGATACGTTTCACCCGATTACGTCCTTCCGGATGGAACCGTGGACGAAAAGCTCAAGAAATGGGTCACCGAAAAATAACGGAATGCCGGTTGATCCCCTTAAAGGCGTCGCTCACAGGTTCCTTGCCAGGCAAGCCGCCAAGAACCGCGCGCTCCATCCACAGCGGAATTGGCCGCAAGGCCTGTGAGATCGTTTTTCAACCGCGATTATGCCGCCGCGCGGCATTCCAGATTCCAGATTCAAAATGGCGATTGTGCAGGCAACTCAGCCTTGCGGCTTCCAGGCTTTTGCATATTAAGTTTCTCATCGGTGTCCCCTCGCCCCTCACCGATGAGTTTCCTTATCCTGTTCTTTTCGCTGTTCTTGGCGCTTTGGCGTCTTGGCGCGAGATCCAAATCCCTCACCTCTTTTATTGACAAAACCGTCTCTCCCATGGATCCTTGCAAAGAAAGAAAATCACGCCGGAGACACGGAGGAAAAATAATGACAGAAAACAAAATTCTTTACCTATCAAAAGCTGATGTGGCCTCAACCGGCTTAGGAATGGCCGAGATCATCCATCTGGTCGAACAGGCCTTTGAAGAAAAGGGACATGGCCGCGTCGAAATGCCTCCCAAGCCCGGCATCCATCCCGGGGGCGGCGATAACTTCATCCATGCCATGCCAGCCTACATTCGCGCGCTCAACTCTGCAGGGGTCAAATGGGTCAGTGGCTTTCCGGGGAATGCGAAAAAGGGGCTTCCCTATATCACCGGGCTTCTTATCCTCAACGATCCTGAGACCGGCATACCGATATCCGTCATGGATTGCGAATGGATCACCGCCATGCGCACAGGGGCGGCTTCTGCGGTTGCTGCGAAAAGGCTGGCAAGGGCTGATTCCGCCAGGCTGGGTATCCTCGGCTGCGGGGTGCAGGGCGCAACCAACACAGAAGCCTTGAATGTTCTTTTTCCCATCAGCGAAGTATTTGCCTACGATGTGCTCCCCCAGGCCGTGGATAAATTCAGTCAAACCATAAAGGAGAAATTGGGGCTCAAGGTAACCCCTGTTCAAACTCCACGGGAAGCGGTAGCGGGCTGTGACCTGGTGGTCACCGCAGGCCCCATTTTAAAAAAGCCGCATAAAACGATCAAAGCCGGCTGGCTTGAAAAGGGTGCTTTTGCCTCGCTCGTCGATTTCGATTCCTACTGGGACCCGGCAGCCATGAAGGAAGTTGATAAATTCTGCACCGATGATGTGAAACAATTTGAATACTACAAAAGTGTCGGTTACTTCCAGGATGTCCCACCAATCCACGCCGATCTGGGTGAATTAGTGGCAGGTTTGAAACCAGGCCGTGAATCACCGGATGAAAAAACCATAGCCTGCAACCTGGGCCTCGCCCTGGATGACATGGCCCTGGCCCCGACCATTTTCCGCCGGGCCGTAGAAATGGGAATAGGCACCTGGCTGCCATTGTAA
>JAWOBE010000182.1:0-8076 GCA_046498185.1 Desulfatiglandaceae bacterium
CGGGGGGACATCGGGGTTCCTTTTCTTTTGCGCATGTCCGGAAAAATCCGACTGTTTTCCTTATTATATACAGAGTCCGGGAAAAATCACATATTCAGGATCAGGCCGACCGGGCAGTGATCCGAACCATAAATGCTGTTGTCGATAAAGGCGTCCTGAACCCGGCCGCTGTCAAAAAGGTCCCTGGAGACGAAAAAATAATCGATCCGCCACCCGGCGTTGTTCTGGCGGGCGTTAAACCGATAGGTCCACCAGGAGTATTTCACGGTATCCGGATAAAGGGCGCGAAAAGTGTCCACATACCCCCTGCCCACGATATGGAGCAGAATGCTTGAAGCGCTTTCCAAGCAAGGTCACTAGCCGAACCAAAGGATACATCCGACTCGCAAACTCGCGGCTGATCCAAGCCGTTCGGCGTATGAAAAATATTTGACGTAGCATGGATGCCGTGCTACCGTGAAAGTATGATACAATCATTCAAGAGCGAAGGCACTGAAGATATTTTTGATGGGCAAAACAGCAAGGCTGCCCGAAAATCATGTCCGCAATATCTTTGGATCATGGCTGCGCGAAAACTGGAACAGATTGACTCCGCAACAAATCTTGACGATTTAAAGGTTCCCCCGGGAAATCGCTTGGAAGCACTGTCGGGGAATCGTGATGGGCAGTATAGTATTCGAATCAATGATCAATATCGAGTATGTTTTGAATGGGACAACGATAGTGCAAATAATGTTGAAATAGTCGATTACCATTGAATATTAGGAGGATATTATGGTTAGAATTCCAAAATACAGGGAGCCGACGCATCCGGGAAAAATGTTGATGGCTGAATTTTTGGCTCCTATGTCAATCACTCAACGTGATTTGTCTAAGGCGATTCATGTTCCTTACCAACGAATTAATGAGATCGTGAATGGGCGACGCGGTATTACACCCAGTACCGCCTTGCGCTTGGCAAAATTTTTCAATATGTCAGAAGATTTTTGGATGAATATGCAGCTTCGTTGGGATTTGTATCGTGCAAAAAATTCAGAAGAAGGAGAATTGCGTATGATAAAGCCTTATACATCTTCTGAATACGCAGCCCATATTTAAAACAACTCGCCGAACAACTGCGTGAACCCGACGCGGTGAAATAATGGCTGTTTTTAGATGGATTAGAAGGCCGATCCAAAAGTATCGGAGCTAAATAAAGGCAGTCCTGACTCTGTCGCAAAAGAGCAAGGCGACACGAAGGTCGTCGAGGTTTCATCCGTTGCGAGCCGAAATCCAAAAATTTTGCATCATCAGGATGTAAATGGGCAAAAAATATTTTGCGGAAAAATCCGATTCAATTGAAAATCCGGGCTGAAGCAGTTGAGAGTTTTAGGGGGCCGTGTAAAAAACTGCGGGCCATAAAATTATCGATACAGTTATGCTTGACAATACAGATTTAAATTAAGTACAAGTATTTTCAAAATAGATAGGCCAGATCCTCGCCATGTCCATCTCTTTCCAACAGGACCTGAAATGGCCGATGCAGAACAAAAAATCTCGATTATCCGTAATGACATCTCAATATCGCATTGTACCCGCAGAATAACCAAAATCATATCAGGCGTGCAGACAGGTGCCGATCAGGCCGCTCTTGAAGTAGCAATCGAAAGGGAAATCCCCAGCGTGGCTGGATTCCGAAGGGAAGAAAAACCCAGGCCACCCTGGTTCCCAAAAAATACCAGCGCAAAGAAATGGAAACGCCCAGCTATCTGAAAGGAACCGAGCGGGGGGTCAATTTTGGGTTGTCGTTTCGAGCATTCCTTTGCGATGAATCGCCTGGAAAGGGGCTACGACATTCGGAAAAACCACGGGACATCGGCCATAAGGACGTGAAAACCACAATGATTTATACCCATGTTCTGAACGGGGGAAGCAAGGGCGTCAAGAGTCCCGCGGGCGACCTGCAAGGGTGGCGTGTTATGCAGAAACCATATATACCTTCGAGTAATCGACAAAATTGCCATAACCTACAGAAATCAATGGTTTTATGATATTTTTAGGTTCAGGGTGTTATGACGCGATCGAAACAGACAGGGTGTTATAGAGAAACTATCTAATCATTGTTATCCTAAGCACAGCAAAAATTCCGCTTGACACCTGATACGTATCTGGTTACACTAACAAAACATGATTCAAAAATTCAAACATAAAGGGCTCAAGCGATTATACGAATCCGGAATATCGAGTGGCGTGGACCCCCAACATGTAACCCGGATCAGGAAGATCCTCGCTCTCCTTGAAACGGCTGAAACGCCTGAAGACATGGACTTGCCCGGTCTGGGACTACACCCGCTCAGAGGAGACCGTAAAGGAACTTGGGCGGTAAAAGTCAGTGGTAACTGGCGAATTACATTCAAGTTCCAAAACGGAGACGCCTCTGATGTAAACTATAAAGATTATCATTAAGGAGGAAAAATGGCTATGTATAATCCGCCTCACCCGGGCGAAATCATAAGAGAATTTTGTGTGGAACCGCTAAACATCAATGTGACGGAAGCGGCCAGTGCGCTTGGCGTTACAAGAAAAACCTTTTCAGCGCTATTAAATGGCCGATCGGGAATTAGCCCGGAAATGGCATTGAGGCTATCAAAAGTATTTGGTCGTACGCCGGAAGGTTGGCTCAGGCTCCAGCTCCAATACGATCTCTGGAAAACAAAGCAATCCATCGATATCGGAGATTTGAAGCGTATTGAAGCGGCTTGAAATCATATTTTTCGGATAACAATGGGCTGGAGAGGACGCGAAGATACAAGGCGGCATTTTCGAAAGGATTTTTCGCGCGCCTCTCAGCACAAACGTTAGGGCATAAGCATACAAAAATAGAGCATGAAAGAAATTGCTTATTTTATAAAATGCGGAAGAAAGCTTGCTGACATAGTTTCTCGTGTGTTGGTAATATGTACTCCAAATCCTAAATGGGATGGAAAGCAGGCGGGATTTAGGCATCCTAATGAATATAGGCAAGTATCAATATTTTTACTTTCAAAATTGCTGGTTCTGTTAGCACCACAAATGCCATGCTTGAACTGTCTGAAAAGGGTTTTTGGTTTCAGGCTGCAATCCTTGCCCGCTCAGTACATGAGTCCAACTTATCAATAGTATATATGATGCCGAAACCTGCCGATCAAGTAGGCAGTTGGCCATCGGAAAAGCAGAAAAAGGCATTGACTGAATTTTTTAAGGAAACATAGCGCTGCAGCGGGTAGGTGCCTCACTTACATTGGTACAAAGGGGCAGGGAGGCTGTAACGTTGATCTATATTTCTTGGTGGACGACATGGACGAATTTCAATTGGAACGTATTTTGAACTATCGCAGGATATCGGAAAAGATCGCAACGGCGGGTCAACCCAGTGAGGGGCAACTCCTCGCGATATCGGAATCCGGCTTTGAAATCGTTATCAACCTGGGATTGGAAAACAGGGACTATTCCCTGCCCGACGAAAAGGCGCTGGTTGAGTCGCTTGGATTGAAGTATGTACATATCCCTGTGGAGTGGGAGAAGCCAACACCCCAGGACTTTCACAAGTTTATAAGCATCGTGAAGCGCAATAAGGACCGAAACCTTTTTATTCACTGTGCAGCGAACAAAAGGGTTTCCGTCTTCGTTGCCTTATAGGGAAAACCGGGGATGCTCACTATGGATAAATGATCATGCCGTGCTCATCCTTGGGAAGGGGCTTCTAAAGTGGACCCCTTAACCCGTGGTCTCGTTAAAGGGGCACACTTTATTGTTTTATCTGCCCCAATACTGAGAACTGGTTCGCTATATCCACCTGAACGCTGTTCGGACTCGGCTGGTAGGGGATATGGAGGTATTGGGAGGATGCCGGTAAACCAAATAAATCAATAGACGTGCCGCTAAATGCCCTTGACGGACATCCTCTTTCTGAGTATTATTTCTCAGTCATTGAGTAATTTGCTTAAATGTTGTAATTATCATATTATATCTAAATGTTAGAGAATAAATCCATGGAAGAATATGCCTATGAACGACCTTTTGTGTCAGAGGTTTTAAACGGGCTCGGGAGAAAAAAGAGGCTTCTTCAGATCATCACAGGCCCCCGGCAGGTCGGCAAGACCACCGCGGCCTTGCAGATTGCAGCCAAGTGGAATGGGCCCGTCATTCATGCCTCAGCCGACCTCCCTCTCCCTCCGGAACCGGAATGGGTCCTGTCTCACTGGAATCGGGCCGAAGCCGAGGCAAAACGTGCCCGAGACGAAAACAGGGAGCCTCTTCTCATCCTGGACGAAGTCCAGAAGGTGAAAGGCTGGAGCGAGGTCGTCAAGGCGTTGTGGGACAAGTCATACAGGGATAATCTCCCCATCCAGGTCATTATTCTGGGGTCTTCCTCCCTCCTGATCCAAAAAGGACTGTCGGAAAGCCTGGCCGGGCGATTTTTTCTATACAGATGCCCACACTGGACGTTTTCCGAGATGGAACAGGCATTTTCCTGGGATCTGGAGCAATGGGTTTTCTTTGGAGGGTATCCGGGTGCCGCTCCTTTCATCGATCAGGAGGATGTCTGGTCGCGCTATGTGATGGATTCTCTTGTGGAAACGGTGCTTGCAAAGGATGTGCTGCAACTTCAAACCATTTCAAAGCCCGCCTTGCTCAGGCATCTTTTCATGCTTTCGGTTGTGCATCCTGCCCAGATTCTCTCGTATAATAAGATGCTCGGGCAGTTACAGGATGCAGGCAATACCACCACCCTCGCTCATTATCTGAAGCTCCTTGAAACTGCCTTCCTCATCTCTGGACTTGACCTTTTTAAAGGGGGGATACAAAGAAAACGGGGAAACAGCCCCAAGCTGATCATATGGAACAACGGCCTTATCAATGCACTTACAGGAGATTCCTTGTCCACAAGCCGCAGCAATTATTCATGGTGGGGACGGCTCGTGGAAAACGCGGTTGGTGCGCACTTGCTGAATCATCTCGGCGGAATTCCTTATTCGGTCTATTACTGGAGACACAAGAACCTGGAAGTCGATTTTGTTGTGAAAACGCCAAAGCAGATGTGGGGCATCGAGGTGAAGTCAGGCAAACCAAAGAACCCAAAAGGGATCGCCGGTTTTCTGCGCATGTATCCCGACGCCCGCACCCTGACTGTCGGATCGGAGGATATGCCCGTTGAAACATTTTTCAGGACCGATCCAAGGGACCTGTTTTGAAGGTAAGGGGGAAAAATAGGGACGTCCATTTGAACTTGTACATCAACGTTCAACATGTTGAGACGGGATCGTCTCTGCTATCGCTCCCTTGATTACGAGCGGGTTCGGCAGGTTTTCCGTCGCGAGGGGCTTATTCCCGATAAAAAGACCTTCTGGAAAAATGGGCATCGTGGCTCAACGGCACGTTCAAGAATTACCCCGGAATACGCTCAGATTCAGACCCCGGTAAAAGTGCATGCCGATAACTTTACGTAACGGAAGGAAATAAGAGGAACCAAAGACCCCCAACCTAACCACACCCGCCATGCCTTGCTGCTGATTGGAAGCCCCAAGAACGGCGCCAGTACTTCGGAAGTCCTTGGCGGGTATCTTCTGAAGTGTTTGGAAGAAACGGGATGGTCGACAAAGACGCTGAAACTCCGACCGCGAGTTTTCACGACTGAAGGTCTGAAGGAATTGTTCTCCCTTGTGGATCAGGCGGATCTTATTGTTAGGGACCTGACACGTGAAGACAGGCTGCGTGATATGGAACGAAATTTCCAAAGAAACTTTTCAAGACTGACTGGTCAGAATTCTGTAATCGCTAAGGGGTTGGGGAAACTTCCCCTCACATCCCTCTGGCCGAGAGACTATTCCATCCGGAATTCCGATACCCGCTGAAGGACGTACACGGCTTCGGCAAGGCCGATGTGGTTTTCGCCGCTGACATCGGCCGCGTGGTGTACCGGTTGGTCGGGCGTAAGGCCGCAGGTGATTTGCATCGCGAGGATCGCATCGACCAGGTCGATGCTGCCGTTGCCATCTACATCGCCGGCGGGTATCGCATCGAATAGGTAGACTGCACCAGCCCCTTCCAGATTTAGTTTGTCGTTGTTCTTGGCACCAATCGCCACCCTCGACCCATCAACTGCCACTGACGACCCGAAGGCATCGCCGGCAACGCCGTCCGATGCATAAAGGATAGTTGTCTGATATCCAGTTGTGCTCTTTTCAAATACATAGGCGTGGCCGGGCATGTCCTCTCCGGCTGCGCCCCAGCCGTCGGCACCGACAACGAACAGGTTTCCACTGACCGATACCGAAGGATGGAAGTAATCAAAAGAATCGTCGACGGGGGTCGGCTTGTCCCGCTCGGTCCACGCTGAGCCGTCTCGTTCGAACACATATACGAACCGCGCATCATTGTAGGGATTACTGCCCACAAGAAGTGTGTCTCCGTCGATGTCCATCGCACCGCCGAATCGCTGCATTCCCACACCGTCGGACGCTTTCAGCAAGGCTTCTTGAATCCACGCCGATCCGTCCCATACAAAAACATAAGCTGCTCCCGCCCGATCACCGTTTTCGTTGGAATTCCAGATGTCGCCCACCACGATGGTGTCCCCGTTGATGGCTACGGCTCCCCCCACAGACTCGCTTAGCTTGGTCTGTTCGCTCCATGATACCCCGTCCCATCCGTACACATAGGCACCGACCCCTCCGTAGGTCCCAACAACGATTCTATCTCCATCCACGGCCACCGAGTAACCGAAACCGACATTGCCGGTTTGAGCGGCATCGGATGACGTGAGCTTAGCCTGTTCGACCCAAAACTCCCCATCCCAGCAAAAGACGTAGACAGCCTCGGCATCGACCGCCCCGACGACGGCCCTCCCCCCATGAATCGCCACGGAAGCGCCGAAATTGTCGTTCACATCGCTGTCTGATGCAGCAAGTTTCTGCTGAGGAGACCAGTCAGTCCCGTCCCACCGGAAAATCCAGGCTTTTCCCAACCGTGAGCCGTCATCGCCGCCCACGATCAGCTGGTTGCCGTGCATTGCCAAGGAAGCGCCGAATCCGTCGCTCGGGGAAACCTTTGTGGGATGGAAACATTCCTGTTCGGCCCAGCTAGAGCCGTCACGATGAAAAAAATAGGCCGCGCCATTTCCCCTGTAGACGATAGGATCAATGTAAGTGTAGGGCTGGGGGGAACCCACAACGATCCCGTCGCCGTCCACGGCGACTGCGTCGCCGAAGTTTGCATAATTCGTCCCGTTCGATGCCGTCAGATAGGTATGAAGTTTCCACGCTCCCCCGTCCCACGAGAAGATGTACGCTGCGCCAGCACCGCTACCCTTTGCATTGGTTTGATAAGACGCACCGACAATGATTGTATACGCCTGGACCGCCACCGATGACCCAAACCGGGCATAGTGTCCGTCTCCGGTGATTTTGTGCTGTTCAATCCAAGATGCGCCGTTCCACCCAAACACGTAGGCCGCTCCGGCGTTCGAAGCGTCGGTATCGTCGCCCCGCGCCCCGATTACCAGAGTCTCGCCATCGACGTCGACAGCACACCCGAAGAGATCTCCGGCCGCGGCGTCCGATGCACCGAGTTTCTGCTGCTCGGTCCACGATATCCCGTTCCAGACGAACATATACACTGCGCCGGAATCCTCCCCCGCAGTGTCGTCTCGATCAGCCCCAACGAAAATGGCGTCAGCGCTGATTTTCACTGAACCACCGAAGTAATCCCCCTCTGTCACTTCCGGTAGGGTTAGCTTCTGTTGCTCCACCCACTTGGTTCCGTCCCAGACAAAGATGTACACCGCTCCAGGGACTGGATTGGTCCAATCTCCGGTTCCGTTGTCACCGATGACGATGGTGTCCCCGCGAATGTCCGCCGCCACCCCGAAGGCGCCGCTTCCGCCGTCAGAAGGGATCAGCTTTTGTTCTTCCACCCACGATCGGCCGAACCGTCGGAATACATGGGCTACGCCGCTCCGTGTTGCCACCAGCATATTCCCATCCAGCGCAACCGCTCTTCCGAACCGATCCTCCGGGCCGCCGTCGGATGCGGTCAGCTTCTGCATTTGAACCCATT